>JADFDB010000079.1 GCA_018263175.1 Spirochaetota bacterium | reverse complement strand
AGGGGCTGGAAGGTTTTTTGCAATGAGCCGGGGGCGCTCAGGGCATACCGCCTGCGTAACGACTACGAGGAGCTTCGGACGACGCTTGCGGGCTCGTCGGACGGCGATTTCGAGATATATGACGCGCGTGTAAGCTACGACGGGTCGGAGCGTGAACGAAGTTTCCGCATCCGCAAACCCGCGCCGGACGATACGGGGACCGACCCGCTCCGCGTGGTGCTTCCCTATCTGCTCGAGTCGCTCGAGCACCGCGGACCGCGACGCCTGAGCGCCTATGAAGCCTCGGTTTCGGTCGGCTATAACCGCTTCCATGAATCCGAGCCCTATCCGCGCTGGCGCATAGGGACGCTCCAGCTTGCCGCCGATATTCTGCACGACCCGGCGCGGCACATGAACGAGCCCAAAACCGTGCTCTCGCTCGGCGACTATTTTCAGTTTCGCGCTCATTTAAACCTCAGCCCCGAATGGAAGGACGTGTGGTACGATTTCACCCTGCTTCTGGCCGGCGTGCAAACGGTCGCTCCGAACGCCGATCGGTCGGTCATCGGGCTGTTCTCCGGCATCGAGCTCTTTCGCCCCTCGCTCAACTTCAAGGAGTTCATGTGGAGCGACGGGACCTACGAGGACCATCCCCATATTCAGTATTTTTTACTGAAGCCCGTCGTTCCGGGAGTCGTCCACCAGTGGGGGAGCGATCGGCGGTACAGCCTCTCGGCTTTCGCCTCGGCGGCACTTTCGGTCAACTCTTCGCTCTGCGCGACGAATATTTCCGAGGCGGAGGAAGACGACTTAAGCCCCATATTCCGTTCCAAATACTACGGTACCCGCAGGCAGAATTTTTATTACGCCTGGTCGATCCCGCTGGCTCTGTCGCTCGCAGCCGATCGGATAGGCCCGTTGCGGGTAAAAGCGGACTATCGCTTTTATTACTTCTCTCCCGTCGAGGAGGAGCGGGCGTACGACGTGCTGAATGTTCCCGGCATATCGATCGGCTGGTACCTTGCGCGCGGCGTGCTCGTCACCGCGGGATACGAGTACTGGCACGTGTACAGCCGCCTCCAGGCTGAAACGAAGTGGCATTCATGGCACAGGGTCAACTTCGGGCTGGAATGCAAAATCGGCAGGGGCGCGCATTCTCCGGAGAACGGCTAAGACAGTGATCGTGATGAACACACTGCGCTCGTTTATCTGCAGGCTTCTCATGGCCGCGCCCGGTGTGGCACTGTTTGCCGCGCTCATGCTTGCATCCGCGGGGCCCCTGAATGCGGCGGAGCACGGAAAGATGGTAAACCTCAGCATCGTCGATTCCGATCCGGCGTTCCCGGTGCTCGGTAATTTTTATATGAAGGGCTTTTTCGACGGATATGCCGCTGCCGTTCGGTATGTGCGTACCGCGGACGTCCCCGGGGTGGACGACGGTATTCTGCTCACAAGCAAACGGATACACTGTGAGGGGCTCTACGGCGTCGGTTTTTCCCTGTACCCCCAATACGCCGGCGGCCTCGTTTCCCGTATTCAGTGGGCTGTTCCGGACGGCAGGGATTTCGAGCGCGACAGCGTGGAGGCGCTTCGCGGCGTTCTCGAGGTCGCCCTGCCGCCGCCGGATGACGAGCGGACACAGTCGCTGATCGCGTACGCGCTCGCGTCCGATGAGCGGCGCATAAGCGACCTCGTGTACGAGGAGCGCGATGGCGAGACAATCATTCAAAGCTATACCGTCGACGTAACCGTTCCTCCCTCTCGCTCGGCGCGGTTCTGGCGCTCGTTCGGCGGGATTACGCTTCTCAACGCGCTCGGCGAGATCGATTACATGATGAAACTTGACACCAACACGGACGACTGGGAATATCCGGTGAGCCTTTCAGGCTTCAAGCGCAAACTCGCCGACGGCATGCGGCTGGACGCCAATAATTTCACCACGAACTGCGTCGGTCACGTCTATTCCGGCAATCTCTATTATAACGCCGCGCGCAGCAACGGTTACGGCTTCTTCGGCTCGATGATGTTCTCCATCGCCGGGAGCCTCATGTGGGAATACCTTGGCGAATTCAAGGAGGAGGCCTCGCTGAATGACCTGTTCACGACCGGCGTCGGCGGCGCGCTTTTTGGCGAGGCATTACACCAGACGGGCCTCTTTGTGGAGAAGAACATGAGTCCGGGCCTCTTCCGCAGCGCCATCGTGCTGATACTCGACCCCCTGCGTATAGTAAACCGCTCGCTGGACAGGATGGCCACCTCGACGTACAAAATCAACGTGAGCTTCATGAGTCCCGCCCAGGCGGCTGCGGAGGGCCTCCGCCGGAGGCAGTGACTTCTACCGCGTTTAATTTTGACGCGCCGTGCTTTCCGTGGTATTAAAATATAATTGACATTTGACGCCGTAATGATACTGAATCTTCCTTTGTCGGAGTTTTTGCATAACCGGGGATCAAGCCGGTTTTCCTCCGCCCGCGGCGGGGGGGGGCGTTATCCGCAGGATATGAAACAGGTCTATTATTGGATTGATGGGATGATGGGGATCATTCTCCATTTTTTGATTTTTTAAAGCGTCGGCCGGATGCCGGCGCAGGAATAGAATGGAAACAGGTGCAGGGAGAACTGACGTGAAGATGACGGGTGCTGAGATAATCATGGAGTCCCTCAAGAAGGAGGGAGTGGAGCACGTTTTCGGCTATCCGGGCGGCGCGGTCATCCCGATCTTCCATCAGTTGTTCAACGCGCCGTTCAATTTCTATCTTGCGCGGCACGAGCAGGGGGCGGTGCACGCAGCCGACGGCTACGCGCGCGCTTCGGGCAGGGTGGGCGTCGTGATCGCCACCTCCGGCCCGGGCGCGACAAACCTCGTAACCGGCATCGCCACCGCCTACATGGATTCGGTTCCGCTGGTGCTCTTTACCGGGCAGGTCTCGACCGAGATGATCGGGAACGACGCCTTCCAGGAGGCGGACATAACCGGTATCACGCGGCCCATCTCCAAGCACAATTATCTCGTCCAGAGTGTTGATGAGCTGGCACGCATCATCAGGGAATCCTTTTATATCGCCTCGACGGGGCGCCCCGGTCCGGTCGTCATCGACGTGCCCGTGGACGTTTCGAAGGCGGAGACCAGGTTCGACTATCCGGAGCATGTGCACCTTCGAAGCTACAAGCCGGTGTACAAGGGGCATCCGCTGCAGATCAGCAAGGCCTGCAAGCTTATAGAGCAGGCGAAGCGCCCGGTCATCTACTCGGGCGGCGGCGTGATCAGCTCCAACGCCTCCGGGGAGCTTCGCGAGTTCGTGAAGAAGACCGGCATCCCGATCACCACCACGCTCATGGGGATGGGGGCCTATCCGGAGACCGATCCGCTTTCTCTCAAAATGCTCGGCATGCACGGCACCTGCTACGCCAACCAGGCGGTGCACGATTCGGACCTGCTCATCGCCGTCGGCGCGCGCTTCGACGACCGCGTTACCGGAAAAATCTCGGAATTCATTCCCGAGGCGAGGGTGATACACATCGACATCGATCCGTCGTCGGTGAGTAAAAATGTGCGGGTCGACGTTCCGATCGTTGGCGACTGCAAACAGGTCCTCGCCGAGATCAATAAATTGGTGAAGGCCCCGGAGATCGGCGAATGGATTGAACGGCTGCAAAAACTCAAGGCGGAAAATCCGCTGACCTATAAAGACAGCGAGGCGAAGATCAAGCCGCAGTACGTGGTGGAGCGCATCTACGCGCTCACGAAGGGCGAGGCCGTCATCTGTACCGAGGTGGGGCAGAACCAGATGTGGGCCGCCCAGTTCTTCGAGTATTCCGAGCCGCGAACCTTCATCTCGTCCGGGGGGCTCGGCACCATGGGCTTCGGATTCCCCGCGGCCATCGGCGCGCAGATCGCCCGGCCGGACAGGCGCGTGTTCGACATCGCGGGCGACGGCTCCATACAGATGAACGTTCAGGAGCTCATCGTCGCCGTGCAGCACCGGCTTCCGATCGTCATCGCCATACTCAACAACGGCTTTCTGGGGATGGTGCGCCAGTGGCAGCAGCTCTTTTACGAGAGGCGGTACTCGCAGACCTGCATGAGCTTCGCCCCGGATTTCGTCAAGCTCGCCGAGGCCTACGGCGCGGCGGGAATCCGCGTCGAGAAGAAGGACGAGGTGGACGCGGCCATTGAAAAGGCGCTCGCCGTCACCGACCGGCCAACGGTCATCGACTTCCGCGTGGACCGCGAGGAAAACGTCTACCCGATGGTCCCGGCGGGCAAGACCATCAGGGACACCATCACGAGGGAGCTCTTATGAGGCACGTCATATCCGTCAAGGTGGAGAACAAATCCGGCGTGCTCGCGCGGGTGGCGGGCCTCTTCTCCGCGCGCGGCTACAACATCGACTCTCTCGCGGTCAGCCAGACCGAGCAGGAGGACGTGTCGATGATGACGATCGTGGTGCGGGGCGACGACCGCATCATCGAGCAGGTTAAAAAGCAGCTCAACAAGCTCATTGACGTCATAAAGGTTTCGGATCATTCCGACCACCCCTCGGTCCAGCGCGAGCTCGCGCTCGTGAAGGTGGCCACCCAGCCGGCCAAGCGCTCGGAGGTGTATCAGCTTGCCGAGATATTCAGGGCGGAAATAGTTGACATATCGCTGAAGACCATTACACTCGAACTCACCGGCGAACCGGAAAAGATCGACAACTTCATCGAGCTCATGCGCCCGTACTCCATCAAGGAGCTCATACGGACGGGCCGGATCTCGATGAACAAGGAGTAGCGCGTAAATTTGCCCCGCCGGCGCCGCGGCCGCGAATTCCCGAATCGAAGAGAACTGCCGGCGGCGCTTCATGTGCCGCGCTTTTGGGACGGCGTACCGCGGGGAAGGCACGGGGCGTTATCACAGGAGCGAAACAATGGCGAAGATGTATTACGACAACGACGCGGACCTCGGAGTTCTGGGAAATAAATTGATCGCGGTCATCGGCTACGGAAGCCAGGGCCACGCGCAGGCGCAGAACCTCCGCGACAGCGGGCTCAAGGTGATCGTGTCGGAGCTTCCCGGCACCGACAACTACAAACTGGCCGAGTCGCACAACTTCAAGCCGGTGTCGGCGAAGGAGGCGGCCGAAAAGGCCGACGTCATCCAGATCCTCGCGCAGGACCACATCCAGGCAAAGCTGTACAAGGCCGAGGTGGAGCCGAGCCTCAAAGCGGGCAAGACGCTCGTATTCTCTCACGGCTTCAACATCCATTTCGGGCAGATCGTGCCGCCGAAAGACGTCGATGTCATCATGGTGGCGCCCAAGGGGCCGGGGCACCTGGTGCGCAGCGAATACGTAAAGGGCGGCGGCGTGCCCTCGCTCATCGCCATTCACAACGACGCCTCGGGCAAGGCGAAGGCCACGGCGCTCGCCTACGCCAAGGGCATCGGCGCGGCGAGGGCCGGAGTGCTCGAAACGACATTTAAGGAAGAGACCGAAACCGATCTCTTCGGCGAGCAGGCGGTTCTGTGCGGCGGCGCCTCGGAGCTCGTAAAGGCCGGGTTCGAAACACTCGTGGCCGCCGGGTACCAGCCGGAGATCGCCTATTTCGAATGCCTGCATGAGCTCAAGCTCATCGTCGACCTCTTCTACCAGGGCGGCATAAACTATATGCGTTATTCGGTCTCCGACACCGCCGAGTACGGCGACTACGTGAGCGGCCCGCGCATCGTCAACGACGCCACCCGCGCGGAGATGAAGAAGATCCTCGCCGAGATCCAGGACGGCTCGTTCGCGCGCCGCTGGATAAAGGAGAACGAGGACGGGCGCCCCTTCTTCAACAAGGTCAAGGAGGCGCAGCGCAACCACCAGATAGAGAAGGTGGGCTTCGCGCTTCGCAAGATGATGAAGTGGATCGAGGCGAAGTAGGTGCGCATAACGGGAGCGGTATATTTCCGGGCTGTAAACTCTGGATTATATGCGAAGGCGGCGATAAGAATCGTCGCCTTCGATTTTTCAGCGCCCAGGGGCCGCTACACGGGTCAAGAGCTTGGCAAACGGAGAAGAACGGTCTATTTTCTTCCGATAACGGAACGCGGGCATGCTCTCCGTTCGTCCTCCGGGATGAAATGCAACAACAAGGCGGTGAACAATGACTGCGCCATCCATGTCTTTCAGAGACAGGTTTACCCTCTCCCTCCTTTTCGTAATGAGCATGCTCCTCTTCGCCGACCAGATGATCATGTCGGCCATACTCCCCGAGCTTTCAAGGGAATACGGTGCGAGCGAGACGACCCTCGGCCTCATCGGTTCGGCCTTCACGCTGGTGGGTGCCTTCGTCAGCATTGTTTTCGGCTATCTCACAGATAAGGTCTCGCGCAAGGCGCTCCTGGTTTTCGTCGTTCTCCTGGGAGAGGTTCCCTGCATTATGACGGGCATCCCGTTCTTCACCGGCAGTATCGAATCCTTCACCGTGCTGCGCATTCTTACGGGACTCGGGCTGGGCTGAATCTTCCCGCTTTCATATTCCATACTGGCCGATTATTTCAAGGAGGAGCACAGGGCCACCGCTTCGGCATGGATGACCGTCGCATGGTCTGTCGGTGGTATCCTGGGTGTTATGGTAGCCGGCTACCTCACCAATATATACGGCTGGAGGCTCTCCTTCATTATAGTCGGCGCTCCCAATGTACCGGTCGCGATCTTCTTCGCCCTGTACGCGCGCGAACCCGAGCGCGGCAGGACTGAGGACGCCCTGGAAGACCTTATACGGCGGGGCCTCATCTATCGCCAGACCATCCATCCGCGAGACTTTAAAGTGATTCTGCTCAATAAAACCAACATATACACCTTCCTCCAGGGTCTGCCGGGCACCGTGCCCTGGGGGATTCTCACCTACTGGATCATCACCTTTTTCCAGGAATACCGGCATGTAACCAAAGAGACGGCCACCACCATATTCCTTGTAGTCGGCATAGGTTCCGTGGTCGGAGGGCTCGCCTTCGCGTATGTAGGCGAATGGCTGTACAAGAAAAAGCCGTCCTACATGCCGTTTCTGTGCGGAGCCGGCGTGCTTGCCGGGATCGTGCCGGCGCTCCTGCTCGTCAACCTGTCAATCGAAAACGTTCCGGCATATCTCGCGCTGGGTTTCGTCACTGGGGCGCTGGTCTCGGTGGCGGCGGCCAACGTTCCCGCGATGATAATGAATGTTAACAGGCCGGAGCACCGCGGCACGGTTTTTTCGGTCTTCAATATTACCAATAATATTGGACAGGGCCTTGGTCCGGCTATCGGTGGATTGCTCGCGCCATTGGGGTACCTCTTCATGATGAACTTCGCCGTTTCGTGGTGGATCCCCTACGGGCTGCTGCTTCTGATGGTCGCGCGTTATATTACAAAGGATCGGGACACCCTGCGCGTGCTGCTCGCCGACCGCGCCAGGGAGATGGCTTCCGAAGATACGGGAGCGCGGCCTGACTGATGCCGGATTCTCAATGGTTAACCTTGATGCGTGCAATGCATGGGCGATGATTGTCTGAACGGGGAGGTGCCGCATGCTTTATAAAGACGACTGGGAAACCGTAAAGAAGCGCTTCGAGGCCTTCTGGGCGTGCGATATGCTGGACCGCTGCTGTATATCCGTAACCGCGCCGAGGAAGGTCCCTCTTGCGACGAATACTGAACTGCGGGCCGCACATGATCTCTTCGGCCAGTGGACGGACCCGGAAATCGCCTACGGCGCATACGATTTCGTGTTCAACCTCGGGCACCATGGCGGCGAGGCGCTTCCCATAACCTCGGCGTACATGGGGCCGGGCGTGGTCGCGGCCCTCGTCGGCGCCGATTACACACTTCGCGCGGATACCGTCTGGTTCGGCCGTGAACCCGTGATACATTCGTGGGAAAACAGGCAACGCCTGCGGCTTATTGAAGATCACGAACTATGGAAGGCCTTACTGCGCCTGACGGCGTATTATTCGGAACGCGCTCCGGGAAGGCATCTCGTCGGCATGACCGACCTCGGCGGCGCGTTCGACATCGCGGTCTCGCTACGCGGGGCGCAGGAGCTGATCTTCGATCTGATCGACTGTCCGGAGGAGGTAGAGCGGCTCGTCGGGGAGATCGACGAGGTGTGGTTCCGATGTTTTGACGAACTGTACGCCATCATGGCGGAGCGGACAGGGGGAATGTCGGCGTGGATACCGCTCTATCTTGAGGGACGATGGTATCCCCTGCAGTGTGATTTCTGTGCCAACCTGTCTCCCCGCATGTTCGACAACTACGTTCGGCCTTCACTCGAAAGGGAGGCCGCCCGGCTCGTCAGGGCCATCTATCACCTTGACGGCCCGGACGCGCTCAAGTTCGTCGATTCAATTCTGGATATCGATCGCATCGACGGCATCCAGTGGGTGCCGGGCGATACGGGTGTACCGGAATCGTCACTGGCCCACGACGCCTGGTTTCCTCTCTATGAAAAGATTCAGAAAAAGGACAAGTGCCTGGTCCTCATGGACGTAAAACCGGAGGAAATCGAGAAGATACTGAGTCGCGTATCCTCGAAAGGACTTTTCATCACGACACGCTGTGATTCACAGGACGACGCCGACGAGTTGATCCGCCGTGTGGGTCGATGGAGCAGGCCGTGAGAATGCAAAGCGAAGGTGCCGATTCGAATCGTTGCCTTCGCTTTGCTCCTTGATTTTTCCGCAACCTTTTCCTCCCTAACCCTGTCGGTACGGATATCAGTCTCATAATCCAATAATCCGTACGGGGGATTTACCATGCGAAAACAACGGGTTCTTCTCGTCTACCCTGAGATACCGACCACCTACTGGAGCTTCAAATACGCGCTGTCGTTCGTCGGCAAAAAATCGGTCCTTCCGCCCCTGGGGCTTGTCACGATCGCCGCAATGCTGCCGGCTTCGTGGGAGTGCCGCCTGGTGGACATGAACGCCGAAACGCTTGAAGACGGGGCCATCGAATGGGCCGACATGGTCTTCATCTCGGCGATGCTGATACAGCGCGCGTCGTTTGAAGAGGTCGTCGTCCGCTGCAACCGCCTGGGGCGAAGGGTCGTGGCCGGGGGCCCCTTCCCGACGGCCATGCACGAGGACATCGAGGGCGTTGATCACTTCGTGCTCAACGAGGCCGAGGTGACGCTGCCGCGGTTCCTCGAGGATTGGGAAAACGATGAAGCGCACGGCCTCTACTTCGACGAGACCAAGCCGGACATCACCACGACGCCCGTTCCGCGCTTCGATTTATTGAATATCGATTATTACTCCACGGTCTCGCTTCAGTATTCGCGCGGCTGTCCCTTTAACTGCGAGTTCTGCGACATCATCGAGATGTTCGGGCGCGTCCCGCGCACCAAAACCCCGGAGCAGTTTCTCCGCGAGATGGAGGCGCTTTACGCCACCGGCTTCAGAGGGCCGCTTTTCATCGTGGACGACAATTTCATCGGCAACAAACACAGCGTGAAGGAGCTCCTGCGCGCGATCATCCCCTGGCAGAAGGAGCACGCGTATCCGTTCAGCCTTTCGACCGAGGCGAGCATAAACCTTGCCGAGGACGACGAACTGCTGGACCTCATGGTCAACGCCGGCTTCATAATGGCCTTCATCGGTATCGAAACGCCGATGGAGGAATCGCTTGCGCTCACCGGGAAGAGCCAGAATTTGAAAGCCGACATGCTCGAGAGCGTTCGAAAAATCCAGGAGCGCGGGATTGAGGTGACGGGCGGCTTCATCATCGGCTTCGATACCGATCCGGTGGACATCTTCGATCGGCAGATACGGTTTATACGCGACTCGGCAATACCGACGGCAATGGTGGGACTGCTCATGGCGCTGCCCAACACGCGGCTCTATCGCAGGCTGGAGGCCGAGGGGAGGCTTCTGGGGCTTTCGACCGGCAACAATACCCACGACGTGGTGATAAACTTTGTCTCAAAGCTCCCGCACCGGACGCTTGAGAACGGCTACCGGCGCGTTCTCAAAGAGATCTACAGCCCGCGCGCGTACTTCGACCGCTGTCTGGAACTACTCAGGCGCTATCCCGCGAAGAAGAAGCTCAACGTAAAGAAGACCTCATACCGCGGTAAAAACCGCCTGCTTTCGCTCATTGAGGTGCGCGCTCTTTTTGCCTCGCTCTTTCGTCAGGGGTTCTCCTGGTACGGCCTGGAATATGTGTGTTTTCTTGTCGGTGCACTCTTCATAAATCCCTCCCGCTTTCCGCAGGCCGTCGGCATGGCGATCGAGGGGCACCATTTTCTTACCATGACGGCGGAGATACTCGCCGCGGACGGGTTTGCCCGCCGCCTGGAGGAAGCAAGGGATATGGCCGGGGAGAAGGCTTCGGCCGGCACCCAGCCGGGAACGAATATCGCGATGGGACCGGCGGCGGAATCGGGCCGGATGCCCGGCTCGAAAACCGCTTTGCGGTAAGCAAAGCCCGGTGCGGGCGAGCGCCGAGAATTGCTTTGACAGGAGCGGATTTGATGCGCAGGATGAGAGCGGCGGCAGTAGCCCCGCGGGAGCCCTAAGGGCGGATACTTAAGGAGGTCGGCATGCAGAACGTACCATCGGCGGCGGTAAACATCATCGTTTCGATCATTCCGATAGTCGGCATCGTGATGGGAAGCGTGGTCGTTTTTTTCTATCTTTTCTGGAGCCACCGGCAGCGCATGCTCATGATCGAAAAGGGGCTGTTCGCGCGGCGGTATTTCGACCTCAGGCTTTTCAGCCTGCTTTTGGGACTCGTGCTCATCGGTATCGGTGCGAGCCTTGCGCTCTTTTTCCTGCTCAAGGAGGGGCTGGCCTACAGCGTGCTTTCCGGGCTCATCCCGCTCGGCATCGGTGCGAGCCTTATTGCGTTTTTCATTGTGAGCAGGAACGTAAAGACGAATGAGCGGGACAGGGCCTGAGACGCTGACAGACGAGCGGATCGTCGTGCTGGTGCTGCGGGGGGAAACGGCGCTTTTCCGGGAACTCGTAAAGCGGCACCAGCGGCGGGTCTTCTTTACGGGCATGCGCTTTTTCCGAAACGAGGACGACGCGCGCGACTTCACGCAGGAGGTGCTCGTGAAGGCGTACGCCGGCCTTGCGGGCTTTCGCGGCGACTCGCGCTTCGGTTCGTGGCTGTTGCGCATAGCCTACAACCACGCGATCAACGTGAAAAAATGCGCGCGCGATGTCGCAGGCATCGAAGGCGAGTATCTTGAAAGCGCGTATCCAGGGCCGGAGGCCCTTTTAGGGCGGGCCGAGACGGTTGGGGCGCTCTCGGCCGCAGTCGCCGCGCTCCCGGAGCAGTACAGGATTTGCATAGATTTTTATTTCTTTCTGGGGCTGTCGTACGACGAGATAAGCGGGATAACCGAATTTCCGGTGAACACGATAAAGTCAAATGTCTTCAGGGCGAAGCGGATGCTGCGCGACGCGCTGAGGGGATCGGCGGCGGAGGAGTACCATGAAATGTGACGATGCGAT
>JADFDB010000078.1 GCA_018263175.1 Spirochaetota bacterium | reverse complement strand
GAGGCTGAGTGCTTTTTTGCGCGGAACAGCACGAGCGCTATGGCAAGGAGCACCGCGTCGCGCGCTATGAGTGGAAGGCCGATCATCTCACTGATGCCGAAGCGTGCGAGGTCGAAACACCCGCAGTCGAAGCGCTCGCCGCGAGCGAGGTTGTAGCCGATCGCGGCGATGAAGGTTAGAAGCAGCGACGCGGTGATGAGCGCCGCCGGCCGTATGCGGTACCCGGCGGCGAGAAGCGCGCCGCAGACCAGTTCGATCGAGGGGATGGTGACGGCCGCATAGGGCAGGAGCTTTTCGGGAAGTATTTCGTACATCCCCACAATTTTTCCGAACCCGACGGGATCAAGCATCTTCGCGGCGCCCGACCACACGAACAGGAGGCCGATGCCGATGCGGAGAACCGCGGTAACACCGTTCCCGTACGTTATTCCTCGAAGTATATTCCTTATAAGGCTCATTGTTTATTCCGGATTCTCCCCTTCGTTTTTCCGCACCGGATAGTCCAGCGCCTCCCATTCTGGCAGTCCGCCGGGGACAACATACACGCTGTGCTGATACCCGAGCGAGATCAGCAGCCGCGCCACCGCCTCGGCGCTGTCGCAGGCCGTGTCCGAACAGTAGATGACCGGCTCTACGGCCTCATAAAAAATGGCGCTGTTGGCCTTAATGGCCGCAAGGGCCGAGGATTCGGGACGGCCCGGAATGTGCACCGCCCCCGGAATGCCCGATTCCCTGAACTCATGCGCGGAGCGCGAATCGATGAAGACGGCCGAGCCGCGGTCGAACTTGATCTTCGCCTCCGCCGCGCCGATGCGCACGATTCTTCGAAAGGCGAACTCCTCGACGGGGATAAAGGTGTATCCCTTCGGATGATAGAGGTTCACGGCGAAGCCCAGCACGCCGGCAAGCGCGATGATGACGAGGGCCTCGCGAACGGGTTTTTTCAGATCAGAAAGCTCTATCATCGCAGGCGCATCTTCTCCATTTCGCGTTTTACTTCCGCGTTGTAGCGGTCGATGATGCGGCGGATGCGCGGGTCGTCCGCGGGATAACGCTCGTCGGGGCGGCGAAACGAGTTTTTCAGCGCGTGCGGTTTTTCCCCTGAAAGGGAGAGCTCGAGTATGCCGATGTGCGCACCGTTCGCTCCGGCCTGTACGATGACCGTGCCGCCGCTTCGCCGCGGCTCGACGGTGAGCGTCTGCGAATGCCCGCCGACGATGATGTCGACGCCGGTGAGCTTTTTGCCGAGTTCCAGGTCCGCATCGAGCCCTGAATGCGACATGAGTATGACGAGCGCGGCGCCGCGTTTCCTGAGCGCGGCCGCCTCGGTGGCGGCCGCGGCGGCCGGATCGAGCACGAGAAGCCGCCCGGTTATTTTTTTCGGATAATACCGGAAAGCGCCCGGATCGATCACGCCGATGATTCCGATCGTCGTCCCGCCGCGCTCGAGAAGGAGGCTCTTCGCGAATGCATGCCGCCGGGAGCCGCCGCTGTCGACCTCAAGATTGGCGCAGACAAGGGGCATACCCTTCGCGAGCGCGAGAAAAAAATCGGCGCCGCCCGAGAACTCCTGGTCGCCGGGCAGGATCGCGTCGTAGCCTATGACGCGGTAGGCCTCGACCAGGTGCCGGCCCAGGATCGGGTCGTCGTCGATCGTGAAAAAATCGCCCGTATCGAGCAGGATGACGTTAGGAAAGGCCGACCGGATGGCCCCGATTTCGGTGGCTCGCTTGACCAGCCCTCCCTTGGGATCGGAGGGGCACCGGCAGTAGTCGAGGTTGCCGTTGAGAGAGTTGGTATAAACGATCGTGACGCGCGCTTCGTCAGCCTGCGGGCCGGACGCGGACGCGAGCAGGGCGATCATCGCAATGAGCAGAAGGCGGTGGAGGCGCATTTCACATCGCTCCAGTCTTAAACGAGTCCTTGTCCACCTTCTCGTATATCCGGTGGCGGATGAAAAGTCCGACGAGCTCCGCGTCGAGTTTTTTATTGCGCGCCTCATCTTCGAGAATTGAGAGCGTCTTTTCGAGGGGTACGGGCTTCTTGTAGGGACGGTCGGTCGCCGCGAGCGCGTCGTACACGTCGGCGACGGCCATCATCCTGGCCTGTATGGGGATGTCGGCATCGCCCGAAATGCCCGCGGGGTAGCCGGTCCCGTCGGGTTTTTCATGGTGCTTCAGCGCGATCTCGGGGATGTTGCGGTATTCGGGCGGCCAGGGGATTCTGCTCACGAAGTTATAGGTATGCACGACATGGCTCTCGATTTCCTTCCTCTCGAGCGGATTGAGGCTGCCGCGGCGTATCTCGAGGTTTATCTGGTCGCTGTCGGTGATGACCGGGATCGGATTGCCGTCGGGGTCGAAACAGTCGAGCGCATCGAGCTCTTCGTGGACCTTCCGGACGACGTCCTCGGGATCGTTCGTCGTTACCGTGGGCTCGTTCAATGCGGCAAGCGTAGCTTTGATCGCACGGATGCGTTCGAGCCTCGAGGTCCGCTCGGCGTTTATCTTGTCGAACCCGGCCGAAACGTCCGCGCCGCCGCGGGCCTTCTGCAGCAGCCGGTTCTCTTCCATGAGAAAGCGCAGTTCGACGCACCGGTAGAGGTAGTCGAAGCGCAGCATGAGGTTTTCGAACTCCTTAGGGAAGAGCTTCTTTGATTTCTGGAATATCGCCAGATCGATGTATACCTTGCCGAAGTCGTGCAAAAGCGCGGCGTATTCGAGCTCCTTGATCGCCATCTCCGAAAACTGCACGTCCCTGAAGAAACCATCCTCCTCGGCGTTGACGGCCAGCGCCATCTGTTTGCAGAGCTCGGCCACGCGGAAGGAATGGCCCGAGGTCGCCGCGTCGCGCGATTCAATCGCGGTCACCGACGCCTTGACGAACTCCTCGAACTGCTCCTGGATCTGCTTCATCATGCGGTTGTTCTCGATGGCGATGGCCGCCTGACCGGCGACGGCCTCCATAAGCGACTCGTAGCGCGAAGCGAAGGGTACCACTTTTGCCGTGAAGTCCTCCGGCGTCGAGAGCACGATTTCGAAGGCCTCGTTGCCGGTCACCCTGCTATTGCCGCTGTCATCCTCCTTGCTGTTGATGAGCTGGATGACTCCGATGATCTCGTCATGGTGGTTGCGCATGGGGATTACGAGCATGGACCTGGAACGGTAATTGTGCTCGCGGTCGAACGAGGAGTTGAAGGCCACCGGATCGGACCTCGAAAGCCCATAGACGTCGGGAATGTTGAGGATTGTGCCGGTGACCGCCACGTAGCCGGCGATCGAGTTCTTGTTGAGCGGCATCACGAACTCCTCGTAGGGCAGATCCTTCGAAAAGGTATGTGAATACTTGAACCTGAGCTGTTTGCCTCCATCCCGGAGTTCTTCGACGATATAAATGCTTCCCGCGTCGGCGCCGGTTATCTTCTTGCTCAGCATGAGGATGAGCCTGAAGAGATGGTCGGGGTCCTTTTCTATCGAGAGCGCGCGGCCTATGTTGATAAGGTCTTCCTGGTCGTGCTTCATGTCGAGCAGGATGCTCTGGTAATTGTTCCGCTCCGCGGCAAGATTCGTCTCGCGCTCCATCGCGCTGAAGGCCCTTTTTAGATGGAACGACAGCTCGGCGGCCGCAAGAGGCGAGGAGGCGACGTGCGTCACGTTCGCCAGGAGCGGCGATTCGGAGAGCGAATCGTCCATTCCGGCACCGGTGATGATGACCCTGAAATAGACGGAATCCGAAAGCAGCCGCTCTCCGGCCGCCCCGAGCCGTAAGAATTCATCAGCCGTCAGGATTATCACCGTCAGGTGTGTGCTCGGCCCCGAATCGAGCAGGGCGTTTATGCCGCCGGCGATGTCGGCGCTTGCGGTCGCATTGACGGGGAAGCTGGACCCGGCCGGAAGGCCGGCTTTTGATCTTTCCGAGAATAGGATGTGCTTTACCATGGCTATCCGATAACGCGCGGGCGGGTCTCCGCTTTCCGCGCAAACGATCCTCCAGCAAGCGTGCCATCATCGGCCGGGCCCGTAAAGTAAAAATCGTGGCGGGACGAAAATTTACCGCATGTGCGGGAATTCCACGGGCTCGGTGTGCTTCTCGTCCCAGCGTTCGATCAGGTAGCCCTTCATCGCTTCGAATTTTTCAGCCTGTCGCTCGACGACCGCTTCGGCCTCGATCGAATTCATGTCCCAGGTGCTGTTGGCGAAACCGGCCACCCTGCCGTAGTAAAGAGGGACCATGAGGTTGATGAGCCGCACGCGGTTTATCTTCCAGTTATGATAGGTGGCCGCGAGCTCGTAGAGCGCCTTTACCCATGTTTCGATCGGGAAGCCGAACTCCCTGTTCTCGGCCTTGACGGCCTCCTTGAGGGAGACAAATACCTCGCGCGAGAAGATCTCCTCGTAAAGACGGGAAAACTGGTTGAAGCCGAGCTTGTATTCCTGCACCAGGCGGTCGAGGCTGATGTCCACCGCCTCGGGCTCCTGTGGCGTTCCGTCCCCGAACACCGGCACCGCGCGGCTGCCCTCCACGTTTCTCCAGTAGGGCTCGTAATGCTCCATGAGATTGAAGAGCGTCCCGATCACCTGCACGAACATCGGCCCCAGCGAGGCCGCGGGGTCTTTGGCGTCGTGCACCTTGACGCCGAGGCGCGCCTGGCAGATCTTGACGTTGCGCGCGATGGCGTTTATCGTCATCCAGATGTCGATGCCGAATTTGGCGATGTCGGTCGACCAGACCGGCTTTTCCAGATAGAATTTGGCGAGGTCCCTCGAGAAGGTGAAATCGCCGCCGATGGGCTGACGGATGCGCTTGCCGTAAACGGCCCTGGTGAGGCTGTAGACGATATTGTTGGTGATGGTGCCGTCGTATTTGTGGCGGGTGTACACCGGCGCCACGAACTCGTAGTCGTCATTCAGCACCGGATCGATCAAGAGCCGCACCCACTCGGGTGAGATGCTGCGAAGGTCGGAATCGACCACCATGCAGGCTCCGGCATCGAGCATCACCGCAGCCTCGAATATGGCGCGGAAGGCGCTTCCCTTGCCGGAGATGCCGCGGTAGATCTGCACCACGCGCTCCTGCCAGGGCTTCAGTTCCACGCCCCTCGATATCTCGCGGGTGTCGTCGGTCGAGCCTCCGTCGGAGATCAGGATGACCGAATGTGCGTCACGGTAGTACCGGTCGAGGCCTTCGGTGACCATCTCGATGACGTGTTGTATCGTTCTTTCGTTGTTATAGCAGGGGATCCCTACCAGGATGTCCGCCTTGCCGATGTCTTCAAGCCTTTTGGTGGATGGCGTCCTGAGGGCTGTTGAATAGTTCATTATAATCTTCCTTATCGTTGTATTCACTTTATGGTAACACGGAAGCGCCTTCGACGCCACATTTTTTTTGCGTCCTCCGGAACAGGGGACGCTCGCGCGGCATGCATTGTACTCGAAGCATGATGTGTTCGCCAGGGCACGGGGACTGTAATCCAATCCGGCTCTCCAGCTCATCTCTTTTGCCCCCCTCCGGGGGGTCGGGGGGCTGAAGCAGGCGGTACGACTTCCGGAACCCAACCCTGTAAGCGCATCTCCGCCCCCCATACCCCCCGGAGGAGGGCAACGTCACAGGCAAGCCGAACATTCGCCGTCGAAAACCCCCTCCGGGGGTGGCGCAGAGCGCCGGGGGCAGTGTTAGGTCTCGTCGGGACCTTGACATACCGAGTTTGGAAGAGCAAGGGGTCGCAGCCCCCGTTGTCCGATTGACGCCTGCCGGTCTTCGCCCGGGGGGGGTGTGCCGAATCTGAACAGGGGATGGCGTAAAAAAAACATCCCTGCAAAGGCAGGGATGAGTATCCAAGAGGTCTCCTATTTTGGGGACGTAAATCCGGGATCCAAAATGGAGGATTGGCAATTATGGAAGTATAGCACCTGTTACTTGCATCGCTTATGGGGCCTCTGAGAACCCATAGAGTATTCTCATACTTATTGACTAGTTAAAATTTATCGTCAATATTCGATGTTGGCAACAAAATTAATATATAGGCTCAAATTTTTATCTAAAACCAGCCGGCCGGTTTTTTAGAATAGTTTGGCACTTGGCGCTGTTTGGTTATATATATTTGTATAAAATCCATCCCCCACCGCATGGTCGAGCGCCGGTATTCTTTCGCGCACGCGCCGTTTTATATTAATTTTCCATTCAGTTTATATACCCCTCTCACGATATTAATACAGTAATACGGGATCGGGCGGCCCCGTGCGATTTTGACCGTCCATCGGGGAAGGACTGATGCAGCAATCGATACACCTCAGAATCTCTGATATTTTAGCCCCGCGTGATGCGGGGGGCGAGTTTTCCCGCCCTCGTGCCGCGGAGGAGCCTTCCGTCCGCTTTGACGATATTCTTAACAGACAGCTCTCGGCCGAGCGGGAGGAGCGCGCAGGCATCCCGCCGGAGGGCTCAGTAACGCTTCACACAGAGCCGGCGGCACTCCAGGACGATCGGATGAGGGTGGACAGGGAAGGCCCGGCCGGGCGTGATAGGGCCGATGAAGTTGATGGAAAGTCGCTGGCCCGGCGAAAAGACGAGCATGATACATCATCGAGGATAGATAACAGGGAATCGGATGCCCGGCGCGAGACCGTCGAAACGGGCCGCAGGGACGCCGATGCCGCCGCGCGCAAGAAGGCCGAGGACGAGGGCACCCGCGAAGCTATGCTTCCGGGGACACGAAAGGCCCCTGGAGCGCTCCGTGACGACCGGGCCGCGCTTAAAAGGACCGGCACGAGCGACGATGAAGCTCGATCAAAACTGCTTCAGCGCCTTGAGTTCGTGCTGTCCATGCCGGCTTCCTTAGCGGAAGGGAGCAGAGAGCTTCGAGACCTGAAGGCCTTAATCGCCGAGGCGAAGGACCTTCTGCAAAGCCGCGACGGCCGTACAGACCGGGCGTTGATGGATGCGCTCGCCGGGCGTCTGCGCGAGTTTGCGAAGAGGATCGAAACGGGCCATGCGGGCGGCAGGGAGGCGCGTCTGGCGCCGCTGCGCGATGAGATACACCGGATCGCCGACATGGTAAGCCGTCTTACACGAAAGACCGAAAGGCCGGGCACGCAGGGGCGGCCGGAAGAGGGCGATTCGAAGCAGTCCCGGCCGGCGGTCATTGAAAGGGTGATGGTGCCGCACGTCCAGAACGGCAGGGAGCAGGCCGAGTCGTCTTCGTCGAGGGATGGGAATTCTTCGGCGTTCAGCTTCCAGTTTTCGAAGAGCGCGCAGGGAGCGGACAAACAGATGGGCACGGCGCCGCTTCCGCGGCAGAACCACCTTTTCGAGGAACAGCTTCAGTCGCTCGTCAGGAACGCGAAGGTTGTGGTGCACGACGCGAAAAACGGCAGTTTCCAGATGCGTCTGTACCCGGAATCGCTCGGCAGGGTGAATGTGAGCCTCGGGCTCGATCAGGGAACCATAAGCGGGCGCTTCCTCGTCGAGACGGTTGAGGCCAGACAGGCGCTGGTTGAACAGCTTGCCGAAATACGCGAGCGCCTTGCCGAGTCGGGCATCAGCGTCGGCGAGTTCCAGGTGGATGTGCGCGGCGACGAACGCTATGCGAGACAGAGCGCGCACGAAGGGCCTGTGCCGCCGGTTTCCGGCGCGCCGGTGGAGGCGGGTGAAAAATATGAAATACAGACCGTACGACGCCATGACGGATTTATAGATGTGACGATTTAGGAGAAGGTCAGCATGGATATTCCCAGCACCATGTCGCGTGAAGAGCTCGCGAGGACGAAACAGCAGGTCGATGCCGTCAACGCGAAGCTCAAGCACAAGGACGGCGGCCAGAAGGGCGAGATGGGCAAGGATGCCTTCCTGAAGCTCCTCATCACGGAGCTCAGGCATCAGGATCCGACACAGCCCATGCAGGACCGCGAATTCATCTCGCAGATGGCGCAGTTTTCGGCGCTCGAGCAGATGACGAACGTGAGCAATTCGATGAACTCGCTCAACAGGAGCGCGCGCTCGAGCGAGGCGTACTCGCTGCTCGGCAAACGGGTCGAGGCGTTCAATCCCGCGAACGGCAGGGCCGTGGAGGGGGAGGTATCGAGGGTGTTCTTCAAGGAAAACGAGATACGGCTTCTGGTGAACGGCACCGAGCTCGGGCTCTCCGATGTGCACGCGGTGCTTCCGGCCGAGGAGAAGGCCGTACCCGTTGCGCTCGCCGACGCGTACCGCGATCGGCCGCGGCAGGCCGCTCCGGCGCTCTCCGCACTGGAGCCGCGTCCGGACTCCGCGGCCCGTATTGTGGACCGGCAGGGCATGGGCGAGCGTGGCGCGTTGGAATCGAACAATGGATTCGCCGTAAAGGCGTATGGAGATAATCAGTAAGCGGCAGGGCCGGCGGTAATAACTTTTATTCAGGAGTTTATGCGCTATGATGCGATCACTGTTTTCCGGGGTATCCGGTTTAAAGAACCATCAGACCAGGATGGACGTAATCGGACATAACATTTCAAACGTCAATACCTACGGGTACAAGACGAGCCGCGTGACCTTCCAGGACATGCTGTCGCAGACGCTGTCCGGGGCGGCGAAGCCCGAGGAGAACAAGGGCGGCGTCAACCCGCGTCAGGTCGGCCTCGGCATGACCGTCGCTTCGATTGACAGAATTTTCACGCAGGGGAGCCTGCAGACCACCGGCAACCAGACCGACCTCGCCATATCGGGCGACGGCTTCTTCGTGGTGGCCGAGGGCGACAAGAATTATTACACCCGCGCCGGCAACTTCGCGCTCGATCGCGACGGCATGCTCGTCAATCCGGCGAACGGCCTGAGGGTACAGGGATGGATGGCCACCACGAACGAAAAGGGTGAAAAAATCCCGAACTCTTCGGGCACGCCCGAGGACCTCATCATCCCCATATATGGAAAGGTGGACGCGCGCGAGACGAGTTATGTTAAATACAAGTGTAATCTCGACTCGAAGATGCCGGTCGTTCCGCCCAACGCCACGGGAAGAATGCGCGCCTCGGCCGGAGTGACGACCAATATAGACGTGTACGACAAGCTGGGCAACAACCATCGCATGACGATGACCTTCTGGCGGACCGGTACCAACCAGTGGACCGCCTCCGCGGCGATCACCGACGGCATGGGCCCGATGACGCTCGACGTGCCGGCCGGGGCCAATCAGGCCAACCAGGCCAACCCCTCGAGCAGGATCAACCTGCGCTTCACGCCGGAGGGACGGCTCGTATCCGTGGCCGACGACTCGAGCCCCGACGAGCAGAACCAGGGCGACCTGATCGTCAACGCCTCATACCGCATGGCGGGCGATCCGACGGTCCGCACCATCAATCTGGACCTCGGCAAGGCCGGGCTGCTCGAGGGCGTAACACAGTTCTCGTCGCAGTCCACCACCAAGGCCGTGGAGCAGGACGGCTATACCATGGGCTATATGGAGTCGTTCAACATCGACGACTCGGGCGTCATTACGGGTGTCTATTCCAATGGTACCAAGCAGAGCGTGGGCCAGGTGGCGATGGCCGTGTTCAACAATCCGATGGGCCTCACCGCCGTGGGTGAGAACCTCTTCGAGCTCTCCAACAACTCGGGGCTCGCCAACGTGGGGGCCGCCTCCCAGGGCGGGCGCGGCAAGATCGTTGCCGGAACGCTCGAGATGTCGAACGTCGACCTTTCGGAGCAGTTCACCGACATGATCATCACCCAGCGCGGATTCCAGGCGAACTCGCGCACCATCACGACCTCGGACCAGATGCTGCAGGAGCTCATCAATCTCAAGCGTTAAGCCGTTTGGCATAGCTGAGATATAATCGGATAAGTCCAACAATCAGACCCCCCGCCTTCGGCGGGGGGTCTGTCGCATCCGCTCCATTTGTTCATCGCCATGAACAGGGCCATTCAGCCGTTATGCGTGATCGTTGTTCCGGTTGCGGAACGGGCCTGCGACAGATCCCTTCAGCCTCAGACAAGCAGATGCTCGGCCACGAGCTCCGAAAGCGACTTCACCTCCACGTCGAGACCGTACCCGTCCTTTATCGTGTTGAGCTGGAGGATGCAATTCTCGCAGGCCGATACCACGATCTTCGCTCCGGTCGCGTCGATCTGGTCCTTCTTGGCCTTCCCGGTCTTGATTCTGAACTCCTCGTTGTCGAGGGCCACGAGCCCGCCGCCGCCGCCGCAGCACCAGTTGTACTCGCGCGTCGGCGACATCTCGCGGTAGTCGGCCGCCAGGCGGCCGAGGATCTCGCGCGGCTCGTCGAACACCCCCGCATTGCGTCCGAGCTGGCAGGGGTCGTGATAGGTCATGGGCTCGCTGATCGATTTCTCGGCGAGACGGATGCGCCCTTCGGCGAGGTACTGGTGGATCTTCTCGACGATGCTCGTCACCCTGAACGGCAGCGGCCCCAGCAGAAATTTAGGGATGCGGTATGCCGTTCCACATTCAACGATAACGACCTCCTTTACGCCAAGCGCCTTCGCCTCGTTCACCACGCGGTCGGCGATGATCTGCATCTTCTCCGGATCGCCCGCGAACATGCCGAAATTGACGGCCTCGAAGAAGCTGAGCGTCCAGTTTTCCTTCGCCGCGTTGAGTATCACGGCCGGGTGGATGATCGAATGCGCTCCCGAGAGGCCGACGAAGAGCATGTCCGCGTTCTTTTTCTCCATGGGGATGAGCCCCTCCGCGGAGGGGAGGCCCAGGCGCTTCTGCACCTCGATCTCCATGTCGCCGATGACCGAGCGGAAGCCCTCCTTGAACTCGTCGATGCTCCTCCCTTTTTCGACGGCGGCGTCGGCGAGCATCACGAGCTCCTCGGGCGCGTTCCCGTAGCCGATGAGGAGGAGCTTCGCGATTCCGAGGATGTACGGCATATCGATGCCGAAGGGGCAGAACATCGTGCAGCGGCGGCAGCCCGTGCACGAAAAGGCCGCCTCTTTCATCTCGTCCATCACCCGTTCATCGAGCGCCGTGGCGTCGCCCCAGTAGGGGAAGAGCCTTCCCGACGGCCTGAAGTGCCTTTTTACCGCGCGGCGCACCACCTCGGCGCGGCCCACCGGAGAGTACTCCTTTTTGGGTATGCCGTAGTACGCATGACAGGTGTCGTAGCAGAGCCCGCAGCGCGTGCAGGTGTCCAGGTAGTAGCGCATCGGCCTGGTGAGGCGCGACGCGACGAGCTTTTTGAGTTCCCGTATTTTTTCCTTTTCCATGGTCTATTTCCTCTTGAGGTTGAGTGTGCAGAACGCGAAGACCGAATGGACCATCTTGCCGAAGGGGAAGAGTATCAGGAAGATGTTCGCGAACAGCACGTGCAGCGCGAGCATGATGTTATGGTACGGCGATACGATGTCCTCGGGGAGAACGGGCTTGAGCGCAATGAGGCTCTGCAGATACTCGCGCATCTTCGAAAGGTCGAACTGAAAGTCGAGGTGCCGCGAGGCGAGGTTCATGTGGCTGCCGAAGAAGAGCGCGAAGAAGAGCAGGATGAGTATGAGGAAATCCTCCGGCACGGATATGCCGTTATACGGATACCTGAACCTCCTGAAAAGGAAATACAGGGTCGATACCATGAGCACGATCCCGACCCAGCCCGCGCCGAGGAACA
>JADFDB010000077.1 GCA_018263175.1 Spirochaetota bacterium | reverse complement strand
CGATGGACCATCAGGACAAAAACGCCGACGAGTTCGTGAAGGCGGGCGCTTCGGTCAAGATAGCGAACGAGGACGCGGTGCCCGAGAAGGTGCATCCCGTGCTCTCGGAACTTCTCGGAAATCCGACACGGCTTGCGCGGATGTCCGCGCGCGCGCGGGAGGCCGCAAAGCCGGACGCCGCGGCTGCGGTGCTGAGGTCGGTAATGACGGATATTGCGAAAGGCTAAGCGGAGCAAAACGTGTTCAGAAAATCGAAAAGAATGCACTTCATCGGAATCGGCGGCATCGGCATGAGCGGTATCGCCGAGATCCTCATCAACCTCGGCTACGAGGTCTCGGGATCGGACCTTCGCGAGTCCGAGCAGACCAAAAGGCTCGCCGTGCTCGGGGCCAGAATCTTCATAGGGCATTTCCCCTCGAACATAGAGGACTACAACGTGGTCGTCACCTCGAGCGCCATAGGCTCATCCAATCCGGAGATCATAGAGGCGCGCAAGCGGCGCATACCCATCATCCACCGCGCAGAGATGCTCGCGGAACTCGTGCGCCTCAAGCACGGCATCGGTGTAGCGGGGACGCATGGCAAGACGACGACCTCGTCCCTCCTGGCCTGCCTTCTGTATCACGGCGGCGTCAATCCGACCGCCGTGGTGGGCGGCAAGGTGCTCAACTTCGGTTCAAACGCCAAGATCGGCCAGGGCGACTATATAGTCTTCGAGGCCGACGAATCCGATGGTTCGTTTCTGAAGCTTCTTCCCTCAATCGCCATCGTCACCAACATCGACGCCGACCACCTCGACCATTACCGCTACTTCGAGGGGCTCAAGGACGCCTTTCTTCAGTATATCAATGCCGTTCCCTTTTACGGCTACTCGGTGCTCTGTATCGATGACCTCACGGTTGCCGAGCTCCTTCCCCGCGTGGAGCGGCCCTATGTCACCTATGGCTTCTCGGAAAACGCCGATTTCCGCGCCGCGAACGTTCGGGTCGAAAACGGCATGACGAAGTACGAATGTCTTTATAAGGACAGATCCCTGGGTGAGATATCCCTGGCCATCCTCGGTCGTCACAACGCGCTCAACTCGCTTTCGGCCGTTGCCGTGGCGATGGATCTCGGGCTCGATTTCAAAACGATCCGCGAGGGGCTCTCGACGTTCCGCGGCGTGGGCCGGAGGATGGAGCGTGTCGGCGAGGAGGGCGGCGTTCTCGTGATGGACGACTACGGGCACCATCCCACCGAAATCCGGGCGACACTGGACGCGCTTTCAAACCTTGGGCGCAGGCTGGTGGTCGTGTTTCAGCCGCATCGCTATTCGCGGACCAAACTCCTGTGGGAGGAGTTCGGCCAGTGTTTTTCGGAGGCCGGCGTGCTCTTCCTGACCGAAATCTACCCGGCGGGCGAGGAACCGATCGAAGGCGTGTCGTCGGAACTTATTCGCGAGGCGATTGTGAAGCATACGGGCCGCGACGCGCGCATTATTCCCCGCTTCGAGGATATCGCCGCATCGGTGGCCGCCGAGGCGCGCGAAGGCGACGTGGTACTTACGCTCGGCGCGGGCGATATTTACAAGGCCGGTCCGGCGGTGATGCAGTTGTTGAAAGAAAGGAGCGCGGGGCGGTGATGAGGCACGCGGCAAGAAAGACATTCGCGGCGCTCGCGTGCGCGATTATATTCACGGCACTGCCCTACGACCGTGCCGAGGCCGCGCGAGAGCTTCGCAGGGTCCGGGGGATCGAATTCAAGGGCCTGAAGTATCTCAGCCGCTACGAGGTTCTCAGGCAGGTGTCCTATCGTGTGGACGGCGACTTCCTGCTCATCGACCTTGGAACGCTCAGGGACGGGCTGGATAAAATGTCCATGGTGAAGACGTACGCGATAAACGGAGACGGCGACAGACTCGTGGTGGTCATAGAAGAAAACGTCCCCACTCACGTTGTGGTGCTCGAAGGAGACGGCGTGCTCGTACCGGTCGAGCTCGACGCGGCGATGAGGGTGCTTTCCACGGGAACGATACACGCGGTCGAAAGGCCCGTAATCGTCGCGTCGGCCGGCGACATGGAGGGGGGCGGGCCATCGCCGCGCCTGCTGAAGACGCTCAGGACGCTCTCGGAAATTGAGAAGAGCGGAATACCGGTGATGCGGGAACTGGAAGAGGTCGACATCGTCGAGTATCCGCGTTCCAGGGTTTTATTGAGAGGCAGGCGGACCGTTTTTACGCTCGAGATCGACCGCGGGAGCATTCAGGCCCTGAACGCACTGGTAGGATACCTGGACGCGGTTCGCCGTTACCCGGCGCGTTCAGAGGTACGTCCCGGTGCGGCAGTACTGAATTAAAATGCAAGGAGCCCAGTGATGGAAGATACTATCGTCGGTCTTGATATCGGCACAACGAAAACCTGCGCGGTGATCGGCTTTGTGAACGAGAACAACCAGATAGAGGTTACCGGCGTTGGGATCGCGCCCTCGCGCGGACTGAAGAACGGCGTTATCATCAACATCGACAACACCGTCTCGTCCATCGTCAAGGCCATAGAGGACGCCGAGCTCATGGCGGGCACCGAGGTCGCGGCCGCCTACGTCGGGGTCACCGGCCAGCACATAAAGGGTGAAAACTCCAAGGGCGTGGTCGCCGTCTCGAATCGACAGAGGACGATCACCCCCGTGGAGATTAAACGGGTTATCGAGGCGGCCCAGGCGGTCGTCATTCCGGTAGACCGCGAAATAATCCACGTGCTGTCCAAGGAATTTTCGGTCGACGACCAGACCGGCATAAAGGATCCCATCGGCATGAGCGGGGTGCGCCTGGAGGCGGAGGTCCATATCATCACCGGATCGACGACGACCATACAGAACCTGCTTAAATCCGCGAACCGCGCGGGCTACCAGTGCTCGGACGTCATCTTCGCGCCGCTCGCGTCGGCAGAGGCGACGCTTTCGAGGGACGAGAAGGAGCTCGGCGTCGCGCTGATCGACATAGGCGGGGGCACCACGGACATCGTGGTGTTCATCGAGGGCGGCGTGGCCTATTCGTCGGTGCTGTCGATCGGCGGCATCCATGTCACGAACGACATTTCCATAGGCTTGAGAACGCCGATCGAATCGGCCGAGGTCATCAAGAAAAAGCACGGCGCGTCGGTCGTCGACATCGTCGACGCGTCGGAGACGATAGAGGTGCCGTCGGTCGGCGGCCGCGCGCCCCGCAGGATTTTCCGCCAGGAGCTCGCACAGATCATCGAGCCGCGCATGCTCGAGATCATGGAGATGGTCGACCGCGAGCTGGCCCGCAGCGGCAAGAAGGAGATACTCGCCGCGGGGATCGTGCTCACCGGCGGCGGCGCGATGATAGAGGGCTGCGTCGAGGCGGCCGAGCGCGTCTTCAACATGCCGGTACGCGTGGGCATTCCGCGCGACATAGCGGGCCTCAAGGACGTTGTGGCGACGCCCCAGTATGCCAATGGTGTGGGGCTGCTTAAATACGGCATCAAGATGAGCCGCTTTCGCACCAGGTCTAAATCGGACCGCTCGGGCGGCATGGGTTCGTTCGGAAAGAAATTCAAGAAGTTTATAGATAATTATTTTTAGCTCTTTTTTATCCGATAATGAGACATAACACAAGGACAGGGGGGGAATGATGTTCAGATTGGAAGAGGAAAAACCGTTGAACACCATCATCAAGGTCGTCGGCGTTGGGGGCGCCGGCTGCAACGCGGTCAACCGCATGATCGCAACGGGGATGGACGGCATCGAGTTCATCGTCTGCAACACCGACGCCCAGCAGCTCCGCGAGTCGCTGGCGCCGGTGAAGATCCAGATCGGGAACAAGCTCACGCGCGGCCTGGGGGCCGGCGCCGATCCGGACATCGGGCGCGAGGCCGCCAACGAGGACCGCGATAAGATCCAGAAATCGCTCAAGGGAGCGGACATGGTCTTCATCACCGCGGGAATGGGCGGCGGGACCGGCACGGGCGCGGCGCCGATCGTGGCCGAGGTGGCCAGGGAGCAGAACGCGCTGGTGATCGGGGTAGTCACGAAGCCGTTCCGCGTCGAGGGCAAAAAGCGCTCCGAGCGCGCCGACGAAGGGATCCGCAATTTAAAGGATAAAGTCGACACGCTCATCACCATCCCGAACGATCTTTTACTGAAGATCATCGACCGGCGCACGCCCATTGACGACGCCTTCAAGCTTGCCGACGATATCCTCCGGCAGGGCGTGCAGGGCATCTCCGATCTTATTATGATAACGGGGCTCGTGAACGTCGACTTCGCCGACGTCAAGACCGTCATGAGGGAAACCGGCGACGCGCTCATGGGCGTGGGGCTGAGCAGTGGCGAGAACAAGGCGCTCGAGGCCACGCAGATGGCCATCAACAGCCCGCTCCTCGAGGAGTCGAGCATCGAGGGCGCTCGCGCGGTGCTGATCAACATCGCCGGCGGCAACGACCTTTCGCTGCACGAGGTGAACGAGGTGACCGATCTCATCACCCGCCAGGTCGACCCGGAGGCGAACATCATCTTCGGTACGACGATCGATCCGGTACTGAACGAGAAGGTGAGGGTGACCGTCATCGCCACCGGTTTCGACCGGAAACGAAATCTGCTCAGCAAAAAGTCCGATGCCGAGCTGGGTACCAAGACGGGCACGGCGCTCACGCTCATAGAGGGCAAGAACAAGATCGAAAAGAAGGTGCCGGCGAACATGCAGACCTTTTCGCTCGATTATGAGCGCCGCAGGCTCAAGGATTTCAGCAGGGACTTCTCCACGGAAGACCTGGAGATCCCCGCGTTTCTGCGGCGTCACATTGAATAAGCTCATCCCCCTCCTTCCCGACCTGCCCCGCGACGGGGCAGGTCGCCGTTCGAAGCGCGGTATGCCGTGCCGTTTTTCATCGGTACACCGCGCTTCGAACGGTACGCATTTATACCCGATGCGCCGTCCCTGACGGCGGAGTACGAATCGGTATGGCGGTTGAAAATAATCTCAAAGCGGCCATCCGGGATTTTGTACGGAGGCACGCCGGCGATTGCGGCGACATTGCGGCGCTCGCCGGCGACGCGTCGATGCGCCGCTACTTTCGGGTTCGTACGGGCTCCGGGCCGTATGTCGTCTGTTTCGACGAGACCCTCACCGGAAACCCGTTCGAAGAGCACCAGTTCCTCGTCATGCATTCACTGTTCGAGCGGCACGGCGTTCCGGTCCCCGGCATTGCCGCACTCGATCGCGGGAAGGGCCTCCTCCTGCTCGAAGACCTTGGAGATGAACAGCTCGGGGACCGTATATCCGGGCTCACGAACGAAGGCGCGGAAAGGCTCTATCGGGAAGCGCTCGATATCCTCGCACGGATACAATCAATCCCTCCGGATACCTCGGCCATTCCCTTCGGCCGCGCCTTCGATATGGATAAGCTCATGTTCGAGTTCGATTTTTTCATCGAACACGCGGTAAAAAATTACTTCTCCTTCCGTGCGGACGAATCGTTTTTCCGAGGATTGCGCGGCGAATTCGTCAAAATCGCCGAAAGCCTTCAGCGGCCGGAACTCTTTGTGCTCAACCACCGCGACTTTCACTCGAGAAACATCATGCTCCGCAAGGGCGCATTATTTGTCATCGATTTTCAGGATGCCCGCATGGGGCTTCCGCAGTACGACCTCGCCTCGCTCCTCAGGGACTCCTACCTGCGTCTCGACGAGGGCCTTTTCGAAAGACTCCTCGATGAGTATTATACCCTGTCGCGCGAGCGGAAAATACATCGCATGGCCCGCGAAGAGTTCGACAGGCTTTTCGACCTCTCGGCCTTTCAACGCAATGTGAAAGCCATCGGCACCTTTGCCTACCAGTCGCGCGTGCTCGGCCGCCGCCGGTACGAGCCGAACATCGCCGCGACGCTCGCGTATCTTGGCGCGTACGCCGCGCGGCAAAGCGAGCTCTCCCGCGCGCACGCGCTCATGGCTGAGTGCACCGGAGGGGCAGCATGAAGGGATTCATCCTCGCCGCCGGATTCGGTGAGCGGCTGCGGCCCGTCACCGACGTATTTCCCAAGCCGCTCGTTCCCGTGGCGAACGTCCCGTCAATCTGTTATGCGCTATCGCTGCTCGCCGACGTAGGGATTACGAACCTGATCGTCAATTTGCACTATCGTTCTGAGGCGATCAGGGAATTCTTAGCGGCGTATGCCAATTTCGGCTTCGATATCAGCTTCTCGTACGAGCCGGAGATTCTCGGCACGGGCGGCGGTGTGATGAAGTGCAGAGAACTCCTCGGCGACGAGGATTTCGTCCTCATCAACAGCGACGTCATCATGGATCTGGATCTGAACGCGGCGATGCGGTACCACAGGGAGCGCTCCTCACCGGGCACCGTCGTGCTGTACCGCGCCCCGGACGCCGCCTCAATCGGCCAGGTCGGCGTGGACGAAGGGCGGGTCGTCGATTTCAGGAACTTTCTGGGCACGGGCGTGGCCTCGGGCCTTGTCTACACCGGCGCGGCCGTGCTTTCGTCCTCCATATACAGGTATCTCGAAGAGGGATTCTCGAGCATCGTGTACACGGGCTACACGGGGCTCATTACGAACGAGCGGCTCGACTACTTCGAACACGAGGGCCTCTGGCTCGATATCGGTACTCCGGCTTCGCTGCGCGAGGCTGCCATGCGCGCCGCCGCATCGGGCATGATGCGGGAGGCCGCCGGGACGTGCGGCCTCGACGCCGGGCCCGTCGCTCAGGACGCGTGTATCGGTGATGGAGCGGTTATACGTAATTCGATCGTCGGCGCAGGGTGTCGCGTGGGTTCGAGAGCCGAGGTGCGCGATTCGCTCCTCCTGCCGGGTGCGATCGTGAAGGACGGTGCGCGGATTTCGAGGGCCGTGGTCCTCGGGGAGGAGGTGCTCTGCTCATGAGGGTTCAATCGGGGCTCGATGTGTTTCTTTCGGAAGCGGGCCGGTACGCCAATCGGTCCATCGCGCTCATCGCCAACCAGACATCGATAGGCTCCTCTCTCGAGTATTCGTGGCACGCATTCAGCCGGTCAGGGCTCAATCTCAGACGGATCTTCTCACCCGAGCACGGCCTCTTCGGTACGGAGCAGGACCAGGCACCGGTGACGGACCAGCCCGTCCCGGGGGTAGAGACCCTTAGCCTCTACGGCGATTCGGCCAAAACGCTCAAGCCCCTCGGCGCCGGGCTTGACGGAATCGACACGGTCGTCTTCGACATCCAGGACGTCGGTTCGCGCTATTACACCTACGTCAACACCATGGCGATGTTTATGGAGGCGCTCGCCGGGCGCGATGTCGAGTTCATCGTCCTCGATCGGCCCAATCCGCTCGGCGGCCTCGCCGTCGAGGGCCCGGGGCTCGAACCGGGTTTTGAATCCTTCGTCGGGGTGTTCCATCTGCCCGTGCGTCACGGACTCACCACGGGCGAACTTGCCCTCTGGTACCGCGAGCGTCACCGCCTCGATTTGAACGTTACGGTTCTGCGGATGATGGGATGGCGCCGCTCGATGCTTTTTCAGGAGACCGGACTGCCCTGGGTGCCCCCGTCACCGAACATGCCCACGCCCGATACGGCCCTCGTGTACCCTGGCATGTGCCTGCTCGAGGGGACCACCATCTCCGAGGGCAGGGGCAGCACCGTGCCGTTTCAGATGTGCGGTGCGCCGTTCATCGAGCCCGAAGAATACGCCCGCCTGCTCAATGCGCAGGAGCTTCCGGGTGTATTTTTCCGGCCGACCCATTTCAAGCCGACCTTCAACAAGTTCGCCGGCGAGCATACGGGCGGCGTCTGCCTGCACGTGATCGACAGGGCGGCCTTTCTCCCGTTTCTTGCGGGCCTTGCGGTGGTATGGGCTGCCCGGAAGCTCTACGGTGAACGGTGCGCCTTTCCGCATGGAATTTACGAGTTCAATTCGGCCCATCCGGCCTTCGATCTGCTCGCGGGGAGTGCGGCGATACGAGAGATGATCGAAACCGGAAACGGTCTCGCATCGATCGCATCCTCATGGAAGCAAGGCGAAGATGGATTCGCGGCGGAGAAGACGGCGTACCACCTGTACGATTGAACGCATCGATCGGAAATTGTAATTGAAATATCCCCCGCCCCGCGCTATATACGAAGCAGAGCGGTCATTCGGAATATACTGGGTGCGGCGTCCGCCGCGGGGGCGGTTACTTTATGGAAAAATCATGCCGAAGAGGCGCGTCGAACAGGCTCGCTGTGGCGAACGGCGGGCGTAACGGCGCCTACGATAAACTGATCGACGGAGTGGTCGGCGAGCTCTGCCGGCCGGAATCGTACGAACCGGTATTTCACGGCGCGCATCACGAGGTCGCCATGCCATCGGTCGAAGCGCTCACCGAAACCGTCGAGCTTCTGCGCACGGTGCTCTTCCCCGGTTTCTACGGCCATTCGGAGCTAAAACCGGGCACCATGCGCTATTACCTCGGCTCCGCCATCGACAGGATATTTATCCTTCTCGCCGAGCAGATCAACAGGGGGCTCTGCTTCTCGTGCGAGGAGGATGAGCCCGTGGACTGCGCTATCTGCGAAACAAAGGCGCGCGAGACGGCCCTGCGCTTTATCGAGAAACTTCCGGAGATCCGAAGGATGCTCGCCGGCGACACGGACGCGGCCTACGAGGGCGATCCCGCGGCCAAGAGCCCCGGGGAGGCCATATTCTGCTATCCGAGCATCACCGCGCTCACCAATTACCGAATCGCCCACGAGCTGTACCGCCTCGACGTGCCGCTCATTCCGCGCATCATCACCGAAATGGCCCACTCGAGTACGGGCATCGACATCCATCCCGGCGCGCGGATAGGCGAACGATTCTTCATCGACCACGGCACCGGCGTGGTGATCGGCGAGACCTGCATCATCGGTAATAACGTGCGCATATACCAGGGGGTGACGCTCGGCGCCAAGAGCTTCCCGCTCGACGAGGCCGGCCGGCCGATCAAAGGCATCCCGCGCCACCCTGTCGTGGAGGACGGCGTCATCATCTACTCCGGGGCGACCATACTCGGGCGGATTACCATCGGCAGGGGCGCCGAGATCGGCGGAAACGTGTGGCTCACGCACGACGTGCCGCCCGGGACGAGGATGTATCAGGGCAGGGATGACGAATAGCGCCCGTCCGCGTCGCGGAGGAGTACCCAGCCCCCGACGGACGCGGATGGATGCAATAAGCCAAGCCCCGGTCGGAACACGAAAAACGAAATCCGAGGTTCGTTCTAGATCCGCCCGTCGTTACGGACGGGGAAATAATTACGCCATATCGACCATAATTTTATTGACATATCATCGGCCCCTCCTATACTGAGTAAGTACTCACTCACTTCGTGTGATACCTCCCGCGAAAAGGAGCCGGTTATGAATACGGATCTGGTAAAAGCGCATTTAAATCTCAACGCGGTGCTCGTCAATCTCGAAGACCTCGTCATTTACGACAAGGAGATGGCGGCGCTCTCGAAGGGCTGGAATCTCTCGATCCAGTTCATCGTGCGGAAAGGACCGAGCGCGTACATTCGGTTCGAGAACGGCACGTGTACCGTAAGGAGGGGCCGGTACAAAAGGCCCTCGGTCATTCTCTACTTTTTCTCCCCCGCGCACCTTGTTAAAATGTTCGACGGAAAGGCGCAACCCGTAATACTCAAGGGATTTACCAAGCTCGGCTTTCTCATGAAGGACTTTCCCAGGCTCACGGCCCGGCTCGAATATTACCTCAAGCCGACCCCGGAGCTTCTGGCCGATAAAGACTATCTCGCCGTCAATACGCGCTTCACCATCACGACCGCCGCCTTCGCGATACAGGAGCTCGGGCTCGTCGATCCGATCGCGAAAACGGTCTCGTCCCATATTCGCAACGGGGTGGTGCTCATAAAAGTCAAACCGGTTGGCCCCTCGGCCACGCTGAACTTCCGGAGCGGTGCCATCGAGGCCGCCAAGGGCGATTGTGAGAAGCCGATGTCGGCCATGCTGTTTCGCAACCTCAGGGTGGCGAACGATATCCTCAATCAAAAACTCGACTCATTCACCGCGATCGCGACCGGCGATCTCATGCTGCGCGGGCAGGTAGGGATGGTCGATTCCGTAAGCCTGCTTCTCGACAGAATTCCACTGTACCTTGGCTGAAGGGAGGAACTCAATGAAGACCTATACGTATAAAAAATCCGTCGCCCTTTTCAAGCGCGCGGCAAAGGTGATTCCATGCGGAATTTACGGGCACATGAGCCCGGCTCCGCTCGTGCCGGCGAGCGATTATCCCTTTTACGCGTCCAGGGCCAAAGGCCCGCGGTTCTGGGACGTTGACGGCAACGAATTCATCGATTACATGTGCGCCTACGGTCCGATGGTGCTCGGCTACAACCATCCCAAAGTTGATGCCGCGGCGCAGAAGCAGTTGAAGAGCGGGAACTGCATCACCTCCCCGGCGCCGATTATGGTCGAGCTCGCCGAATATCTTGTCGATCTTATCAGCATCGCGGACTGGGCCTTCTTCGCCAAAAACGGCGGTGATGTGACCTCGTATGCCATCATGACGGCACGGGCCGCCACCGGACGCAAGAAAATCGTGCTCGTGCATGGCGGATATCACGGGGTCGCCCCCTGGGCGCAGGCCACCGGACATCCCGGGGTGATCGATGAGGACCAGTCCACCTTACTCCGCGTGGAATGGAATGATTTCGAGGGCCTCGAGCGGCTCGTAAACGCGCATCCGGGACAGATCGCCGGCTTCATGGCGACGCCCTATCACCATCCGACCTTCTCCGACAGCGTACTGCCCGCGCCCGGCTATTGGAGCAGGGTCGAGGCGCTCTGCAAAAAGAACGGCATCGTCCTCATAATCGACGACGTGCGCTGCGGCTTCAGGCTCGATATGCGCGGCTCGGCCGAGTATTTCGGGTTCAAGCCCGACCTGGCCTGCTATTGCAAGGCAATCGCAAACGGGTATCCGCTCTCGGCACTGGTGGGTACCGAGGCGCTCAAGACGGCGGCGGCCAGGGTCTTCTATACGGGCAGTTACTGGTTTTCGGCCGTTCCGATGGCCGCGTCGCTCGCCGCACTCAAGGAGCTGCGCCGCATCGACGGACCGGCACTCATGCAGGCCCGCGGCAAAAAACTCCTTGACGGCCTGACCGACATCGCCCGTTCGCACGGCTATACGCTCAGGGTGGACGGGGTGCCCTCGATGCCCTCGGTTTACATCACCGACGACGAGAGCCTCATGCTGCATCAGGACTGGTGCGCGGAATGCACCAAGCGCGGTGCGTACTTCACCTCGCATCATAACTGGTTCGTATCCACCGCGCACACGGACGCCGATATAAAGAAGACCTGGAACGTGGCCGATGAGGCGTTCAGGGTGGTCAAAAAGAAGTACTGAGCCCTGGCGACCGCACCAGCCCTGCCGGCGGCAACAACCGCCAGTCCCGCCGGCAGGACCGGCGCAGCCCCTGGTGTAGCAGCGCGCGCAAAGGTCCGTTTCAATAAACGAAGCCGGTTGTAAAGAAATTGTTGACGCGCCCCGTAATTGCACCTACCATAAGTGCTTTCAGTAGCATCGTACACAGAGTTGTTGCATAGCCTGGAACCAGGGGCGGTTTTCCTCCGCCGCGGGCGGGCGAAAATCGCTATCTCAA
>JADFDB010000076.1 GCA_018263175.1 Spirochaetota bacterium | reverse complement strand
GATGTATTATATCTTCGGCGACCTGCACGGCATGTATTCGAGGCTCGATGCCCTGTATGGACAACTGCGCGAAACGATACAAAAAGACGACACGCTGCTGTTCCTCGGCGACTATATCGACCGGGGAGTCCAATCCTACCGGACCGTGGAGTTCCTGATCGGACTGTCGCGGCTGCACCCGACCGTGTTTTTAAAGGGAAACCATGAGGCGATGCTGCTCGAGTACCTGGCGGGCAGGGACGGCGACGGTCTTTATTTTCGTAACGGAGGCGGGCGGACGATCGAGAGCTACCGGCGCGCATTCGGTAGCTTCAGCATTCCGTCGCGCCACATGGATTTTCTGGCATCGCTGGTCCTTTACCACGAAACCGATAATTTTATTGCGGTTCACGCGGGCCTTAATCCGAAAATAACTACAATGGACCTGCAATCCGAGACGGACATGCTCTGGATCCGCGAGGAGTTCTACGAGGCCGACAGGCGCTGGCCCAAAACGATCATCTTCGGCCATACCCCCGCGGTTCATTTTTCCGGAAGGATGTCACGGCCGTACTTCGACGAGCAGCGTAATATAATCGGGCTGGATACCGGCGTAGTGTACGGGGGCGCACTGACCTGCATGCGGTGGCCGGACAGGGCGATATTTCAGAGTCAGGAAGGGCGCCGGAGAGCATAAAAGCGATGAATGGCAGGATAACGAAAAGATTTTTTCTGATGCTTCCCCTGATGGCGCTCCTGATGGCGGCCGCCGGGGTACTCTCCGCCCGGAACTACGATATACTGGCAAAAATCGAATCCAGGCGAAAGGACCGGCTGTTGACCCTGCGCTTCGACGCAAAGCCGGCGGCCAGCTCGTATTTCATCCTCGAGGGAGAACGGGTGATCGGCAGGATCACGGTGATTTCCTTCGACGAGCTGCCCTCCGGCCGGGGCCGGATGTACCGTGTAACGGCCACCTACCTGCTCGAGAAGCAGGCGGACGAGGCGCTCGTGCGCGCCGGCCTCGAAATAGGCCTGCGCAGCGAGGCTGAAAGGCAAACGAGGGATTACGCCGAGCCGCAGAAAAAGGAAACACTGATTTATAAAAAAGCGATCGTATCGCCCATAGACGGGCGCAGCATGATGCTCGTTCCCGCCGGGAAATTCGTTTTCGGCAGTGATACCGGAGACAGGGACGAGACGCCCGAACGGATTCTGGAACTCGGTGATTACTACATCGACAAGTATGAAGTCTCCAACGCGGACTACCTTGCTTTTGTCCACGCGGCGAACGCCGCTCCGCCGCGGTCCTGGAAGGGGGGATTGCCGGAATCGGCGCAGTTGCAGCTACCGGTACTCGTAAGCTGGATGGAGGCGAAAGCGTACGCCGGGTGGGCGCACAAACGGCTTCCTGCCGAGATGGAGTGGGAAAAGGCGGCACGGGGACCCGTGGTGGAATACCTGTCGGAGAAGGGGCAGTCGGCCCGCCAATCGGGTCCGCTGGCTTTCCCGTGGGGGCCGGACTTCAAACCGGACAGGGCGAACACGATGGAATTCTGGGAGGACCCGAAAACGGGCGGAGAGATCAAGAGCTCATTCTCCCGCGGGATTCTGCCCGTCTCTGCGTTCGAGGGTCTGGGTGATTCTGCGTACGGCGTCGTCAATATGGCCGGGAACGCGCCCGAATGGACGGCCGACTGGTACAGGGCCTACCCTGGAAGCAGGTTCGCCAACAGCCGCTTCGGAACCCGCTTCAAGGTGCTCAGAGGAGGGGCCTGGTTTTCGGGTAGAGAAGAGGTGCGGGTGACGAGGCGTCAGGTCGGCGGTATGCCGAATCTTTACAGCGACGCGGCAGGCGGGTTCCGGTGCGTTAAGTCGCCGGCACTGCTCGATATCGATTCTGGCGGGAATTAGAACAACAGTTTGATCCATAGCTATGTGTAATAATGCTACAATTATCAACAGGCTTGTCCACAAATGTTGATAAATTATTGGACTTGTTTTATACTCTTCCGGATAGCGGGTTTCATCACGCCTGTCGCGGAGGAAAACCGTTTAAATTCTGATGTAGGCAACAACTCTATTTTTCCGGAGGAACTGCAATGGGTACACGTTCCATCACGATGATACTCTTTCTGATCGTCGCCGTAGCGGCCATTGGATGCGGACAGAAGCAAAGCGGGGCCGGGGCCGAGCGGAAAAGCATAAGGCTTATGAGCATCAATATATGGTCGGGGCTCGATTACAAGGGAACACTCATCATGGGCGAATACGAGACCCCCGAGCGCCGTGAAGTGCGTTTTCAGGGCCTGCTCGCAGAAATACGGCGCCTCGATCCGGATATCATCGGGATCAACGAGGCGAACTTCCTTCCGGACTACGTCAAACGACTGGCGAAGGAGATAGGGTACGATTATATATACCACGTGGGAGTTTCCGGGCTGCATATCGGAAGGGTCGGCCTGCCGTGGAACCTGCGCGAGGGCGACGCACTACTTGCGAAAAAGGACCTCGGTCTTTCGCTTGCGGGCAGGAAACAGCTTTCAGGCGGCGGATTTATCGGCAATATGTTCTCCTTCCATACGCAGGACGCCACGCAGGTGCTCGTCGGCAGAATAAAGGTGAACGGCAAAGAGCTTTACGCCGCCGTCACGCACTGGCACGCCTCGCCGCCGGACAACGCGGCGGCCCGCGCTACGCTGAAGAGCCTGAATGAGAAGTGGGGCTATGGGGACGAACAGTCCGCGGAAGCGTTGAAATCTCTCGCGGCCGACAACGAGTGGCGCCGGGCGGAGGCCATAATGATGCCGGAATACCTTGCTTCCGTGGTTCCGAAGGGTTCGCCTCTCGTGGTGCTCGGCGATTTCAACACGGAGATCGACAGTCCGGAGATGCGGCACATGACGGATAAAGGCTACCACGACGTCTGGTCGCGCGTTTCACGCCTGCCGGGATACACATGGAACCCGGCCGCCAATACGAACATCAAAAGCTTTTATTTAACCGATAATGAAAAAAGGTTTGATTCTTTATATGTGCATCTCAACAATACAAACGAGGCGACCGGCAAGAGGATAGACTTCATTTTGCTCAACGAAACGCTCGGGGCCGGGCCGGTCGTGGAGGCTTCGGTGTGCTTCGACCGCCCGTACGAGGAAATCCATCCCTCGGACCACTTCGGCGTTTTCGCGGTTGTCGCCCTCTGAAAGGGCGCGTGATCCAGTGTAACAGGGTGCCGACATGAGACTATTTTACTTTCTCGCAAGAAAAATCAATTACACGTTCGCACTCGCCTTTCTTACGGTTTTCGGCGGCTGGGTGGGCGCGGTGTTCGGTTATTTCCTCGGCACCTCATTCCTTCTTTCATCGATTGAACAGATCAACGTTCTTATAATAAAATGGTTCCCCTGGGTCATCGCGTCGGTGACGGCATTCCATTATATGCAGTTCGGCCTGCTCACGCGCATGGGGGTTCCGGCCTTTTTAAAGCCGCTCAGAATGATCAACAAAAACTTCGATGGCGGCATTCTGCGCGATGAAATCGGCGATGATGAACTCGTCGCACTTTACGGCCATGTCTCCGACCTGTCCCTCTACAATATGTTAACCTCCGTGTTTTACGCACTGCTGAGCGGTATTCTCCTCATCACAGTAGTATACGCCGACATGCAGTTCAGCGGGACCTTCGACCCGATGGTTTTCAGGATGATGGTCAAAATAATCGGGATAGCGACGGTCGTGGTTTTCATCCTGTACGGTATGTCCACCTATCTTTTCACCGAAATAATCACCGGCTACGAGCGGGCGACGTGTTACAATGCGCTACTCGCACGCGGGATTGTCACCTATCCGAGGGTGCTCAGCGGGGTACGGGTAAAGTTCTCGTTTTTCCTCATCCTCATGGTTCTCGCGCTCCTCACCTTTACGGCGCTGATGGAAAAGAGCCGCTACTTCTACCAGGCGGACATTACCGCGGTAATCGTGTACCTCCTCGTGGCCGTTCTGACGATGGTCTTCCTCATGTCCGTCAACTCAAGTTCAATCCTTCGGGTCTTGAAGGAGATGAGCCGCGTGGCCCGCGAGATCTCGACCGGTGGCGACGCTTCTTTCCGGGTACTCTCGCTCGACAGGGAGTTCTCGGCAATCGAATTCGGATTCGTCGAAATGGCGCGGGAGATTCGGGAATACCGGAAAAACATCGAGTTGAAGGTGGAACAGCGCACGGCCGAGCTCCAGGGCGCGCTCTCCGACCTCAAGGAGCGCGATGACCTGATCCAGAAGCAGCTCGATATCGCGAGCACCATACAGCGGGGCATCCTCCCGGGCCGGATAGACGACTGGAACGAACTCAAGTTTTCGATACGCTATATCGCGATGGAGAAAATAGGCGGCGACTTTTACGATGTCTACCAGTTGAAGGGCAATAAACTCGGGCTACTCATGGCGGACGTTTCGGGCCACGGGATTCCGGCGGCGCTCGTAACGACGATGGCCAAGATATCGTTCAGCAACGCCTGCAACAAGTACGATTCGCCCCGGCGCATATTCCAGGAAGTGAACCAGAATATCATCGAACACGTCAAGACGCAGGATTATCTGACCTGCTTTTTCCTGGCGATCGACGATGACTATACCATTACCTACGCGAATGCGAGCCATCAGAAGGCCATAATGCTCCGCTCGGGAGTGGAATCGACTGAACTGCTCGACACAAACGGTCTCTTCATCGGCGCGATCGAGGAAGCCCGCGACACCTACGAGGAAAAGACCTCGAAGATGAAATACGGCGACAGGCTCATAATGTACACGGACGGCATACCCGAGGCGATCGACGCTGAAAGGCGTGAGTATTCGATCGAGAGGCTGCAGAGCGTTGTGGTGAAGAACCGGAGCCTGCCCCTCGAGGATTTCACCAGCGCAATCATAGAGGACGTACAGCGTTTTATCGGAAGTGCGCAGGTCGAAGACGATATTACGCTCGTGGTCGTGGAGCTCGCGCGCGACGCGGCGGTCGACATCATAAAGAACGCGAAGAAGCTGGTGGTCGGGACCCGGTATTATGAGGCGATCGAACACCTGGAGCGCGGGCTTTCACTGTATCCGGAAAACAGAAAGCTACTTTACAACCTCGCCAAAAATTATTTCCGGGTCAACAATTACGCCAAAACGATTGAGTGCATTCAGTCGTACATCGCCGGAGACAAACGGAACAAGTTCGCGTTCTACATCGCCGGGGCCGCGTATTACCAGATGATGGACTATGCGAACTCAATCGAGATGCTCGAAGAGGCGATAAGGATAGACCAGAATTTCGCCAATGCGCATTTCGCGCTGGGGATGTCTCACAAGAAAAAAGAAAACCGCGTGGAGGCGCTGCGCTGTTTCGAGAAGGTCGTCAATCTCGACTCGGACAACAAGCTCGCGCTTTTCGAGTTGAACGAGCTTCGAAAGATGAAATGAGACCGGGCGTTATGCCTTGAGTGTGCGGCCGACCGCCTGTTCTATCTGCGGGATCATCCCGGCGACGTACTCGTCCATGTCGGGGATGCTCTTTTTCGGAAAGCGGAACCCTATCGCGCCCTCGTGACCGCCGCCATTGGAGATGTTGAGGAGCTGAAGTACGTCCCTGAGGTCGAAGCTCCTGAATAGATGGCCCCGGCGCATGCGAAATTGCACCAGTTTCTCGGTCCCTTTGCCGTCGGCGAAGCAGATGAGGCTGAGCCTGCCGCTCTTTTCAGCAAGAGTATTGGCGATGGCCTTCGTAACGGTGGTGATGATTTCATTGTCGAATTCGCTGTTGAGATATTCCATCTCGTCTTCATGGAGAATTACATAGCCGATAGAATCTGAAAAGTGTCTGCGCTCGTTGATAAAGTCGTAGCAGGCCACCTCTTTTTCGGTAAGGTGCTGGAGCTCCTGGAATATCTGCTCCATGTTGGTAAAATTGGTGTCTCGTACCGTCATTCGCTCGAGGATAGAGTTGTACATCCCCGAGAAGATGTCGTAAAACTTTTTTTCCCTCCTGGACTTCAGAAACTGCCCCTTCTGCGTGTCTCCGAGTATGCCCGTAAGGATCGCCAGGACGAAGTTGCGTGAAAACGGATCGGATATAAGATACTTATTGAGTACTTTTTTTCTGTTGCGCAGTTTAAGGGCGAGGTAACCCACGAGCTCGCTCGCGGAAGAAGCGGCGGTAACGAGGGAATAGGCCGGCATGCCGATGTAATCGCTGTCGCCGCCGAGATGATGATCGATCTCGATTTTAACGATCGCATCGTCGTTCATCATGCGCCCGATCCTCGTACTGATGTCGAGCATGGAACGCTTGGGAGTGTCGCAGATGACGATGGCGTCGACGCTGTTCATTATCCTTTTCTTTCCGCTGACGATCCTGATTGAATTGTATTTGCAGATTTTAAGGAGGTACTGCAAATTATCGGGGACTGAGCCGGGAAGGAATATCTGCGGGAACTTGTCGAACTTGGTAAGCAGGATGGCGAAAGCGACCATGCTCGCGATGCAGTCTTCGTCGGGGCTTTTATGCCCGCAGATGAGAAAGTTATTCCGGGCAAGCATCACCTCAATGATGTTGTTGATGATGAGGTTCTTTTCTTTTATAGTTGCGATCGTACCCTTGGCCATTTCTTTTCCCGGACCGATGAGAAGTGTTCGCCGCCCTGATTTCCCGCCCTTGGACGGGACGGCCTTGCGCTTTGTCAATCCATGCTAATAGTAGGTGCGACGACGGAAAATGCAAATAATTATTGGAAGAACGCACGGTTAAAATTTCGCCGCGTTTCAGACGATGAAAGGCGTATACTTGAGTCCGATCGTCCCCCTCTTTATCCAGAGGCGGAGTTTTTGAGCGCTTTGCCCATCCTCCGATGTAATAGTGCCGATTTCCTCGATGAAACCGATGGCGCTTACGGGGAACTCGTAAAACTTGTTTTCGTCGGAAAACGGATCGGTGAGAAGCACTAATTTTTTAGGATCGTTCGCGTGTTTGCGGGGCATGCCGTCATAGGACACATGGGACTTTATGAAATTCGGATCCTTGTATCGGTCGATATCGAATTTCTCCGAGATCTGCAAAAGCTTTTTGATGTAACGTTTTTCAGGCATGGCCTTATTTACCGGTCCGCCGAAGTGAATATGCTTGACGCGATCTCATGGCTGTTTTAAGAGATGAATGAATACCGCCATGCTCAACATAATAAAGAAAGCCGTAAAAAAGTCAATACTGTTTAAAATTGGAACCGTCGCCGCGGCCCTTTTCGCGTTGCTGATATTCGCGAAATTATCCCTGTCATGGATCGCCCCCGAAAGGCTTCTGAAAGATTCGCTTACCGCGTTTTTCAAAGACAACTTTGGAAAGGCCATCAAGTTCGAGGATGTCGATCTTACGCTGGCCGGTAATATAAAAATAGTCAACCTCAATGTTTCGATCTCGAACGATTTTAACGACAATATAAGCCTGATCCAGAGCCCGTCGGTTACCGTGAACCTCGCCATTCCGTCGCTGTTACGAAAAAAAATGATCGTAACGGGCATCCGCTTCGATCATCCCCAGGTCATACTTTTAAAACGATACGACCGGGGTTATGGCGAGACACTGAGCGACCTGTTTCTGTCCGGAAAACCGCTCGATGAATTCGGCGATATCGACATGGATAATTTCCGCGTCATCCTCTCGGGCGGCACGGTCGCGCTGGTGGAATATCTTGTTGACGGTAAAATAACCGTTGATTGCAGAAAAGTATTCATGGAATTGGGAATCAGGAAAGACTCGATCATTTATCGCGTTACGGGCATACTGGTCCCTTTCGGGAGCAGGGAGATAAGCAGGGGTGATTTCTCGGCCGAAGGGAGCTTCTATCGCATACGCGGCGGGAAGGGGTATTCATCGGCTCATCGCGTTTCGGTCGAGAATTTCGATTTATCTCATCTCAACGCGAAACTGATGTCGCAGCCGTATGCACTATTCGGCGGGATGTCGGTAGGCGCAAAGGTCCATACCATGAACGGGCATGTGAGTATCGACGGAACGGCCGATCTAAATAACCTGAACCTCGTTGAGAGAATGCCCGAGGGCGCACGCAGCATAATCGCAAACGAGAACCTCACTATCGCACTTACCGCCGACCTGCTGAATGAAGGGAAACTGCTGATCGCGCGAAAGATCGATATCAGCGATGATTCGATGAAGCTTGATGGCGGTGGTGTGTACGGTAAAAACGATCGAGAGGAATATTTCGACGTGGCGCTGGGACGCTGCGAGATAGATCTCGCACGTGTTTCGGAATGGCTGACGCCGTGGCAAAACCTGAGGTGTAAAGGCTCAATAAAAGCGAATGGCCGTTTTGCATATAATATTCGGAACAACCGCTCGGCCGGCATGTTGCTTGACTTGCAGCTCGAAGATTATTCCATGGAGAGAAAAGGCACCGGAAGCAAGACCGTGCTGCTCTCGGTACCGACGGCGCGTCTGGCGATCACCGATGGAGCGTTCACCGTTTCTGCGGCGGCGCGAAAGGACAAGTCGGACCTCGCGCTGAAGGGCGAAGGATACGCCCCCGGCCGGTTGCCGCTTGCCTCGGAAAGCAGATTCGTTTTCAATTCCGAGAAAATGGAGGCGCTGTACCCGATACAAACGGCTTACAGGGCGCTCAGGGGCCTTTACGCTGACGCGTTTGAAGACAAAACAAGAGGATACGAGCAGATATATTTCATGCAAACGCCGCTCGGCGTTTTCGTGAATAACAACACGATTGAATGTGATTTCAAGGCGGATAAGCTGCTCTTCGGCGGAAGGGAGGCCCTGCGCGGCCTGAAAGCCGGGTTTCGACTGTCGGATGGAACATTAAGGCTCGAAAACTTTTCGCTTGTCGGGTTCGGGGGCGAATACGGCCTCGATGCATACGCATACCTGAAAAGCGACTATCCCGGGGGGGCGGTGTCCGGCCGGATCGCGGCGATCGATCTGGAGCAGGCCGCCAAAAGCCTCGGCATGAAAGGGGCGATGTCGGGGACGCTGGGCGCGGATTTCAAGTTTGAATTCAGCGGCAACAGGACAGCGCATCTGCTGGACAACGGGAAGATTGAGTTCAACCTCACAATGGATTCGGGGCGCATGCGCGGAACAGCGTTCCAGAAGAGACTAAAGGAATTTCTGCTCGCGAACGGATTCAGTGAGCCTTCCATCGGAGACATCGGTTTTACGAAGGTCACACTTTCGGCGAACCAGTCGGGGGAAAATATCTACTTCAGCAACATGGTTTTCAGCGGTGATTCCCTTAGCGCAAGCGGCTATGGAACCTGCATGCCCGGGGCGGGCATGCGCATCCCGGTCAATCTGACCTATATGGAAATCGGAACGGAAGACGCCCCGGGCATAACGACAAACGTCCCGCTCGTGATAGCGGGACGTTTGTTCGCGCCGGTACTCCGGGTAATGAACAAAAAGGATTCGGCCGAGTCAGCCCTCTTTAATATCGACTAATTCATAAATCTTGACCGGCATTTCCTTGCCCTTCACGCGGATGAGGTCAAGCTCGCGGGCGATGATGTGCTCCTTGATGTATTCGTAGGTCGCCTCGCTTATGATGATATTGGTGCTGTACACCTTGTTGGTCCCTTCGAGCCTCGCTCCGAGGTTTACGTTGTCGCCCATGAGCGTGTAATCCATACGCGACGACGAGCCCATGTTCCCTACAACCATGTCACCCGTGTTAAGCCCTATGCCTATATGGAGCTCGGGCTTTCCCTCGGAGACCCATTTTTTATTGAGTCCGTCGAGTACCAGCATCATTTCGACCGAGGCTTTGGCCGCGAGCACGGCATGGTCTTCCTGGGGGATGGGGGCGCCCCAGAAGGCCATGATCTCGTCGCCGACGTATTTATCGAGCGTGCCAAGGTACTTGAATACGATGTCGGTCATGGCCTGCAGGTATTCGTTGAGATGTTCGACGAGGGACTCCGGAGTCAGTCGCTCCGATATGGTGGTAAACCCCCGGATGTCTGAAAAGAGCACGGTGAGTATCTTTTTTTCTCCGCCGAGCTTCAGCTTGTCGGGATCTTTAAGGAGCTCATCGACGACCGATTTCGAGACAAACTTTGAAAATGTCTGGCGGATGTATTTTTTCTCGCGCTGTTCGGTCATGACCCGGTATACGGTTACCAGCGTAAAGGTGCCGCCGATCTGAATGACGGGGGTGGCGAATACGCAGATGAGGTTCATCGTATCGAAGAGCAGATACGCCGTCACGATGTACACGAGTCCGAAGCCGGCCGAGAACAAAATCGACGTAAGTATCGAGAACTTCGGCACAAGGAGCCCGAGCACCAGGGCTATCAGGAGCAGGATGAGCAGGTTCTCCCATTCGGTGAGCTTGATGATGAAGTCCTGGTTCAGGATGGTGTTGAGCGCGTTCGCGTGGTGCTCGATCCCGAAGAGGTCACCGTACGGAGATTTGTGTATATCGGTCGAAATTCCGGTGACCGAGTAGGCGGCCACGAAAATGATCTTGTTTTCGAGCGATTTGTTGGTGATTTTACCATCGTTATAGAAATAGTAGTAAGGGTAATTCTGGAAACTGCCGGGGCCGCCGATGAAGTTGATGTCCATGAATCCTTCGCTGTCGATCGGGATTCGAAGCTCCCTTTCCGGATTGGGCTTTTTCATCTTTTCTGCAGGCAGGTTTTTGAGTTTAACGTATTTGCCCATCCGTATCTCAACGTCCTTTGCGCCGACGCCGAAGTAGTGCATGGTGAGAACGAGGTCGATTGAGGGATAATAGAACCCCTTGTGCTTGATGACAACCGGAAGTTTGCGGTTTATGCTGTCCGCGTCAGGGCGTATATTCGCATAGCCGATTCCCTTCGCCGCTTCTGCAAGCCTGGGGGTGGGAGGCACGGCCTCTTCGGCCCATTCATAGCTCGAGTCGTTCGGGTCGACCGAAAAGCGCAGGCGGTTGAGAATGGACATACGATCATTTGTGTCCGCATACTTGACATCCACCTCTTCTGTTTCGAAGGGAAAATCCAGAAACACGTTGCCGGCCTCCCGTATCGAGTCGGCGAACTCCTCCTCATATTTTTTATGGTCGATGAACATTATATCAAAAAAGATGGCCTTGGGGTTTCCGGTCGCCACGTAGCGGGTGAACTTGGAGTGGATGTCCCAGGAAAACGGCCAGTGTATCTTCTGGCTCGTGAATTCGCGGATGGTGTTCTCGTCTATGCCGAGAATGATGATGTCGTCTCTCGACCGGGGGTTCTTTTTCGTAATACGCACACCCTCCTGGAGCTTTTTTGCCTTTTCAGAGGGGTCTCTCAGAAAAAAACGGAAGTTGACGGCCCCATTCTCTAGACCATCGAAAATTCGAGTCTGAGTGTACACAAAGCCAAGTGCGGCAAACAGGCAGATGGAAATGATGAAACTCACAAAATGGTTTTTGTGTTCCTGGATGAACTTGTTGTTCATGCGGTGTCCCTCGTATCATAATGGGAATGAAGAAAAGGCGCGCTTTAGAATTACCGGCCGGAGCGAGTTTTTCAAGTATTTTATTAAAGTCTTGACAAAATATTTCCGCAGCGGGGAGATTTTATCCTCATCAACAGTCTGCGAGGTGTGATTTTGAACGTCAAAGAGAAAATAGCCGAGGTGGTCGAATCGGCCTTGCGCAAGGCCATGGCCGACGGTGCGTTCGGCGCCGGAGACCTGCCTGTACCGAAAATCGAATATCCCAGGGAGGAGAAATTCGGTGATTACTCGACGCCGATAGCGATGGAATCGGCGCGCGTATTGAAGAGGTCGCCCCTCGAAATCGGCGCGGTGCTGAAAGCCTATATCGAACGCAGCGAACTCGCCGGCCTGGTCGAGGTGGTAAAACCGGGATTCATCAATATTTTTATCAACCCGGAGTTCCTCTACCGGCGGGTGGACGAGATCCTTGCCGAACGCGACCGATACGGAAAACAGGAAAAGAAAAAACCGAGGCGCATCAGCATCGAGTTCGTCTCGGCCAATCCGACCGGCCCGCTGAATATCGTATCGGCACGTGCGGCGGCGGTAGGTGATTCGCTCGCCAACCTGCTCG
>JADFDB010000075.1 GCA_018263175.1 Spirochaetota bacterium | reverse complement strand
GAGGGTACGCCCGTGGTTCGACGGCTTCGACGTGGAGGGGGCGCTCGCCGTGTGCGGCCTTGACGGGCGCGAGGTGCGCAGGCTCTGCGGGCTCATGACCACACGCAAGTGGGGCGTGCACCCCGACCTTGGCATCTACATGGGGCGCACCAGCACGCTGAATTCATATCTGCTCCATATTCTCGGCGCGGCATGCGGTATATTCTGCGTTCCCGGCGGGAACATCATCCCCGGCTTCGTCATGCCGCTCGGCTTCCACGCCGACGAGCGCGATCCGAAGACCTGGCGAACCGTCGCCACGGACATGCCGCCCGCGGCGGCCGGGTCGTTTCCGCCGAGCGTGGTGCCCGAGGAGATACTGAACGAGCGCGGCGACCGCCTGCGCGCGATGATTGTGAGCGCCTGCAATCCGCTGCGCTCGTACCCGGACACCACGGCCTACGAGAAGGCGTTCGGCACGCTCGACCTCCTTGTGGTGAACGAGATCGTAATGAGCGAGACTGCGCGCCTGGCACACTACGTGTTGCCCTGCCGCTCGTTCTACGAATCGTACGACGCGACCTTTTTCCCGTGGACCTATCCGAAGATTCATTTCCAACTGCGCCGTCCCATCGTCCCCGTGCCGGGGTCGTGCCTCGAGGCCGCGCAGATCCACACGCTTATCGGCGATCGCCTCGGGCTCATTCCCGAAATTCCCGACGAGCTCGTCGCCGCTGCCGATGGAGACCGCCTCGCCTTCGGCGCGAAGCTCATGGAGTACGCGGCGAAGGAGCCCGCGGCTCTCAAGCGGATGCCGTTCGTCCTGGCGAAGACGCTCGGGCGCGCATGGGACAGTGCGAACCTCGCCGCGCTCTGGGGAATGCTGATGACGGCGCCGAAGTCCTTTCGCGAAAACGCCGAGCGCGCCGGCTACGCGCCGGGCATGGACCTCGGCGACCGCGTGTTCCAGGCACTCCTCGATTCGCCGTCCGGGACCTGGGTGGGCGAGGTCGATCCCGCCGACAACATGGCGCAGGTGAAGACCGCCTCCGGGAAGATCGAGATCTACATCCCGGAGCTCGAAGAGGCGGTGCGCGCGCTCGAGCCGCGCGTGGAGGAACGAAAGCTCGCCCTGCCGAAGGAGTTCCCGCTCGTGCTCAGCGCGGGGCGCCACTACGATTACAACGCCAACAGCCTGATGCGCGACCCGGAGTGGAACAAGGGAAAGCGCGCCGGCACGGTCGCGATGTGTCCTGCCGACGCGAAGGCGCTCGGGCTTGCCGACGGCGACACGGTGCGCGTGACGACCGAAGCGGGGTCCGGCACCGGCGAGCTCGAGCTGTCGGACCAGGTGCGCGCCGGGACCGTACTCATTCCGCACGGCTTCGGCCTTATCTATGGCGAAACGACGTACGGGCTGAACGTCAACCTCCTGACGAAGAACACGCACCGCGATCCGCTAGGCACGCCGCTGCACCGCTACGTGCCCTGCCGCGTGGAACGGCCATAAAACGAACCGGAGATCAGGAAATGAAAACGAACAGTGAATCGAATATATCACGCATAACGGGGCTCGACGCGCTCATCGCGCTCCTCGTCCTCGGATCCCTCTGGGGGCTTTCGGAGGTCGCGCTGGGGAGGGTCGTTCGCGAGCTTGTTCCGCCGCTTCGTGCCGCGGCGCTCACCGGCGCCGGAATGGCCTGCATGGGGCTTTTCATCGGGATGACCGGGAAGACGGCGCGCCTGCCGCTAGTCGCGCTCGTGGCCGTGCTCGCCACGCAGCTCTGCGTCCCGCTCCTGCGGTGCTCGCTCCTGTGCAAAGCGAACACCTCGCTCGCCGTCATGCTGCACGGACTTGCGCTCGCGGGCGCTGTGCATTTCCTCGTGGCCGCTCCGGCGGGCGGCGCCGTTCGTCGCGGAGCGGCGGCCTTCGGGGCCGCGATCGTCTCGGCGGCCCCGTTTTACTACGTCGGCATGCGCCTCGCGCCCTGCGCGTACTTGCTCTCGTTCAATCAACCGCTCGGCGTCTTCAGCTTCCTGCTCCGCGAGGGGCTGGTCTGGGCCGCCTTCTCGGCCGTGCTCTTCCCTGCCGGATACGCCCTGGGCACGCGGCTCGCCGGTCCGCTCGCCTCCTTCGGCATGGCACGTCCGCTTCTGCGCCTCGCGGCACCCGGCGCGGCGATCGTGTTCTGCTGGCTCGCGATCGCCGCGCTGGTCCTCGCGGGCTGACGGGCCCCGGCATGGCGCGGGCCGCGGTACACATCATAACGGGCGGGAGGGACTCGGGGAAGACCGCCCGTATTCGCGCCCTCCACGGCGGGAGGAGCGGGGGTGATGGATACGCCTGCCCGAAGCTGTTCGCGGGCGAGGAGCACGCGGGCTATGATGTGCTGTGCCTTTCCACCGGCATGAGGATGCCGCTTGCCCGGAGAAACGACCGACTTCCCCCGGGATGGGACGAATCTCTCACAACGGGGATGTACAGCTTTTCCGGGGCGGGCCTCTCGTTCATCGATTCGATACTCGAGGCACTGGCCGCCCACCCGCCTGAACGCGTCTATGCCGACGAGATCGGCACGCTCGACCTCGGGCGCGCGCGCTTTCGCGCGCTGTTTGCGGCGCTGCTTTCCTCGTGCGGTGAAGTCTACGCGGGCGTGCGGCAGAACCGGATTGCGGAGTTCGTCGAGGCCTTCGGAATTACGGACTATTCCATAACGGATTTAAGTGCGAAGGAGGAACGGCAATGAGCGCGGACGGGCAGTCGGTAACGATAGGCGGTCGTTCAATCGACGACTATATCGCGATGGTCACCGAATTTCACGGCACCTTCGCGCCGGGCCTGCTGTTGGGCGGCTTCATGGCGGAGCACGCCATGAAGAATCTGCCGCCGGGCGAATTCTTCGACGTTATCTGCGAGACCTCGCACTGCCTTCCCGACGCGGTGCAGCTGCTCACTCCGTGCAGCATCGGAAACGGCTGGCTGAAGATCATCGACGTGGGCCGCTTCGCCCTGAGCTTCTACGACAAGCGGACCGGAAGCGGCGTCCGCGTGTACCTTGACCACCATAAGCTTAAAAAATACGGCGAGATCAACGACTGGTTCTTCAGGCTGACCCCCAAACACGCGCAGTCGCGCGAACGGCTGATCGACGAGATGATCCGGGCAGCCGACGGCGTGTTCGCTCTGCGCTACCTGTCGGTAAAAAAGGAATTTCTCGCGCACCGGCACGGAGGTCCGATCGTGCTCTGCCCCGGCTGCGGCGAGGCCTATCCGTCGGACCATGGAGAACGCTGCCGGGCCTGCGAGGGGGCGCTGCCGTACAACGATTGAGCAGTGCCGAAAAATAAACGGTACGGGCGGACGATTTTTAAATTTGTTGGCGACATTTTGACTGCGGTTTTGTTTACTCGCCCCTTATGAACGGGAATGTACGCCGTATCCGATCGATAGCGGGAATCCTGACGGTCCTGTCGCTCTTCATGCCGTGCGCGCTCATGCATTCGCACGCGCAGGCCCCGGAGCCCGAAGCCCCAGCGAGCGAGGCGAAACCATGCGCGCCCTCCACGTTTCAGTGGGGCGCGGGACTCCTCTCGCTCCGCATGAACCACTACCGCGGCTCCGACCAGTATAAGAATTATTTCATCCCCTCGCCGTATTTCAAATACAAGAGCGAAAACCTGGAGGCCGAAACCTCGTACGTGAGGGGGACGCTGTATAAAAACGATTATCTGATTGTGAAGTTGAGCTTCATGATCGGCTTTTCGGTGGAGAGCGGGGAGAACAGAGCGCGGGAGGGAATGCCCGACCTCGGCTACCTGTTCGAGACCGGTCCCATGCTCATCGTCAAGCTCTGGGAATCCCCCGGGCGGGGGCATCTCCTGACCTTCGAATCGCCCGTGCGCTATGTCTTCGCGACCGACTTCACCGGCGTGGAGCCCGTCGGCGTGCTCACCATTCCGTATCTCAACATCACGAGCTTTCCGCAGAAGTATACCCTGGGATGGAAGAGCGAGTTCTCGGTCGCGCTCATGTTCGGAAGCCGCAGCTATCACGATTACTTCTACACAGTCCCGGCGAAGTACGCCCGGCCCGGACGGCCCGAGTATGAGGCGCGCGGCGGCTATTCGGGGGTGCAGTTCGCCTGGATATTGGAAAGAAGGGTCGGGCCGATTCAGCTCATCCCGTTTTTCCGCTGGGATTACCTCGGGCGCGCGGCCTTCGAGGAGAGCCCGCTCGTAAAGACGAAGCATTACTTCGCGATCGGGCTCGGAAGCTTTTATTTGTTCTGATGACGCTCGTATTCTCCGCGAAGCGGTGTCCCGCCTCCCCGGTTATTTTGCCTTTTTATTCGGTATTCTGATGAGGAGAAGCGGGCACTGATTCCCGACACGGATGTTCAAGCATGCCTGCCGCATCAAAATACCGCCTTCGCCTCCGCGCTGAGGATTAAACCATCGCGTACCTTCCGTTCGTTGTTGACGTCGTCGTATTTCTCGCCGGTGAAGCAGCGCGCGTCGAAAAGATAGCCACCGAAGAGGCTGATCTCCACCACGTAAAAAAGCCTGTACGATACCTTTAGCCCGGCCTGCTTGTGGTCCTGATAGAGCTTTTCGTCTTTATCCTCGCGCCCTGCGATGAGGTAGTTATGCTGCCGCCACGCGAACTCGGGCCCCGCCCTGAAGGCGCGACCAGCCCGTACGCCGGTCCATGCCGTGATGTTACGGGAAGGCAGGTACTGAAAATCGAGAAAAAGAAACTCAGTCGGGTTCCACCGTACGATGGTGGGAATCCCCGCCATGACGAAAAGCTCCTGTGTGGCGTGCAGGTACATGAGAAAGGGGAAGGGCACGTTGACGGGCACCACCTTTTTGGGGACGATCTGCTCGAAGGGAAAGTAGATGAGGCCGGCGTAGAGGCCGCCGTGTGGACGGGGCCAGACCCGGTGGAAAACGTACATCCCCGCCGCGGTCTCGTCCATGCTGTGGAAGGGGCGGTCGCTGCGGGAGTTGATGAACACCTCGAAAATATTGTTTTCGTCACGGGCGCCCAGCCCCAGGTTCAGATCGCAGAGCTCGTCGGGGAAATAGCCGGCGCTTTCGGTGGCGATATACTCGCCCCCGAACCACGCGGAGATTTTCATGCTCCCCAGGGAGAAGAGCTTTATGGTCGACTTCAAACTATAGCGGGACTGGTCGAAACCGTCGGTGCCGAGGGCGGTGTATTCCACTGAAACCGAATTTTCCGGGCGGGGACGGGCGGGTTTGTCAGTTCCTTCGGCGTCGGCGGCACGGTAAAGCGCGCCCGACAGTATGAGCGAAACGATCAGCGCGGAGAGAGTATATTGTTTCAAAAATCGCTCCAAATGGATCTAATCCAGATTACCGTTCGTAGCATTCCCCCTGAAATGAGGCAAGGAGTAAAGCGCGGCGGGGCGCGGTTTTCGTCCTTGTTGCGCTTTCATGAGCCGCCGCAATAAAATGCTTGAAATCGCCGGTGCCCCGGATATACTTCATTATAAGAGCGTAAATATGCAGTGCAGCACCGGGGCAGGGTCGGTCGCCCCCATCGAGCTTTACGAAAAAGCGCATACGATACAGACCACAACAGTCCGTCCGCAGGACGGACTGTTCCGTCTTTATCTTTTGCGCGCATTGCAGGGGCGGGGGTTGGGGGTAAGACCGAACGCCTGCGGCAATCGTAATTATTATCAGCGGGAGGTCCGCCATGCCAAGAGCGACTATTATCATCACCGAGCACGACATGAGCCGGTTGAAGAGTCTTTTACAGGCCGTCAAGACGGGGAATTCAACGAACCAGGAGCATCTCAAAAAACTGGATGAAGAGCTCGCGCAGGCGAAGGTGGTGGATCCGAAGCTCGTGCCGGGAGATGTTGTGACCATGAATTCCAAGGTCCGTTTCAAGGACCTTGAGGAGGGGAGCGATCATGTCTATTCGCTGGTTTTCCCGGCCGAAGCGGATACCGGCAAGAGCAGGCTCTCCATTCTTGCGCCCATCGGTGCGGCGCTCCTTGGCTATCGTGTCGGTGATATTATTGAATGGCCGATTCCCTCCGGAACCAAAAGCCTTAGAATCGAGGAGATTATTTACCAGCCGGAAGCCGCCGGCGACATGGATCTTTAATAAAAGCGCCCGGCCGTTATGCGCTACAGCGGCCGCGAGGTCCCCGGCGGAACAGGGAGCTGTTCGCGCAAATCCTCGCTGAGGTGATAGATGGCGCGCCATACGTGGTAGGCGAGGCGGTCGAGCCAGCGCATGGCCTCGAGGCGGCCCATGGCGTCCTCCGGTTCCAGCTCGCCGCGAGCCGTACGGGCGAGGAGCTCGACACGCTGGGTGCGGCGGATGCCGGCGATCGACTGCGACATGGCCTCGACGACGCCTAGCGGCGCGCTCTCGGTATGACCCTGGAGCCAGCGCACTACCATCTCGATGCGGGAAAGTTGCTCGAGCGCTATGCGGCGCAGCTCCTCCCGGTGGGCGATCTCGCGCATCTCGTCGACCTCCCGGCAGGTTTCGACCAGGCGGTCGAGGTGGTCGATCGAATGCAGGATCGATTGATGGCCCTCGTGGATCTGCGAGGACTCGGGCTGGGAGCGGACGCGGGAAAGGAAGCGGCCGGTTTCGCGAAGCGCGAGACCGGCCTCCTCGATATCATCGGCGATATCGCGGAACGAGGCCTCGGCGTTCAGGATGCGTCTGAGCGATTCCATGACGACCGCGGCGATGCCGATTACGGTGCGCCGCGCCGTTTCGATCGCCACCGGGGCGACGCTGGCAACGGAGGCATCCAGGTTGCGCGTAAGGTGCGAGCCCTTCTCGGGGATCGCGCGTTCGATGAGCCGTCCGAGCTCCGGAATGAACGGATACATAACGATGATGCCGAAGAGGTGGAGCGCGCTGTAATAGGCCGAGAGGACCAGGGCGGTGTCGACGATGCCGACGGCCGCGCAGACGGCCTTCACCGCGGCGAGAAACGGCGTGAATATAACGTAGACGATGCCGCCCGCCACGACGTTGAAAACGATGTGCACGAGAGCCGCGCGTTTGGCCTGCACCGAAGCGCCTATGGCGGCGATGACGGCCGTGGAGGTCTTTCCGATGCTCTGTCCTATGACGAGTGCGGCGGCCTGATCGAGCGTAAGGGCCGAGGAGTGGAGCGCGGCGAGCGTTGTGACGAGCGCGGCGCTTGAGGACTGCATGGCGATCGTCATGGCCGCGCCGATGAGGACGAGGAGCAGGCGCCCGAAAAGCGCGGTGTCCGGGAAGGCGGTCACGTCGATCTTCGCGGCAAGGTGCTCCATGCCGCCCTGGAGGGTCGCGATCCCCACGAAGAGCATGCCGAATCCCGCCATCACCATCCCCGACGACGCTTTTTTCCCGCGCGTGAGCAGCATCAGGAGCGCCCCCACGCCGACGAGCGGCATGGCGAGCAGCCCGATGCTCAGCTTGAATCCGAGGAGCGACACGAGCCAGCCCGTGCTCGTGGTGCCGAGGTTCGCGCCGAAGATGATGGCGATCACCCGGTTGAAGCCGATGAGTCCCGCCGAGACGAAGCCGATGGTCGCGAGAATGGTGGCGCTTGAGGCCTGCACGAGCGAGGTGACGACAAAGCCGGAGGCGATGCCGGATATCGTCCCGCCGGTGAAATGCGTGAGCACGCGCCGGAGCGTGTCGCCGCCGAGCGACTTGAGGCCGTCGGTCATGAGGATCATGCCGATCAGGAAAATGCCGATGCCGCCGAGTATGGTCGCGATCATGATCGATATATAGCACGACGCGCGGAAAAGGCGAGGTTTATGGCCCGGCCGCGCGCGGTGTTTCCGATGTATGCTTATAGTATCGGCAGGCGCCGCGGGGCGGCATTCGTAATTATTTGGTTGAAAAAATACCGATCTCCCCTACGCTTAACCCTTCCGGCTCCGCCGGATAGTCCTTAATGGAATACGGAATATATGCCCTATAAAAACCAGCGGCAGTTCATCGCGCGGCTCGAGGAGCTCGGCGAACTCCGGCGCGTCGCCGTGGAGGTCGACCCGGTCCTCGAAATAACTGAGATCGCCGACCGCGCGAGCAAGAGCGGCGGTCCCGCGCTCCTCTTCGAGAAAGTGAAGGGCTCGCCACATCCCCTGCTCATCAACGCCTTCGGGAGCTATTCGCGCATGCATCTCGCCCTCGAATGCGAAAGCTTCGACGACATTGCCGCGCGTATAGACTCGCTCGTGAAGATGCAGCCTCCGGCCGGGGTGCTGGACAAGCTACGCATGCTCTTCACGCTCAAGGAGCTCGCCGGCTACATGCCGAAGAAGGTCAAAAAGGCGCCCTGCCAGGAGAGGGTGCAGACCGGAGGAGCGCTCCTGGACGGCCTCCCCGTTCTCACCTGCTGGCCGCACGACGGCGGGCCCTTCATCACGCTTCCGATCGTGATAACGCGCGACCCCGACTCGGGCGCTCAGAACTACGGCATGTACCGCATGCAGAAGTTCGACAACGCCTCGACGGGCATGCACTGGCAGTACAACAAGGACGGTGCGCGCCATTACCGAAAGTACAAAGAGCGCGGCGAGCGCATGGAGGTGGCCGTGGCGCTCGGCGGCCCGCCCGTGGTCACCTACGCGGCGACGGCCCCGCTTCCGCCCGACATCGACGAGATGCTCTTCGCCGGCTGGCTGCAGTCGGCGCCGGTCGAGCTCGTGAAGGCAAAGACGCTCGACCTTCTGGTGCCGGCCGAGTCCGATTTTGTGCTCGAGGGCTACGTCGATCCGGGAGACGAGCGCATCGAGGGGCCCTTCGGCGACCACACGGGCTTTTACTCGCCGGCCGACATCTACCCGGTATTTCATATAACCTGCGTCACGATGCGCGAGGACGCGGTCTACCCCGCGACCGTTGTGGGCAAGCCCCCCATGGAGGACTGCTACATGGCCAAGGCCACCGAGCGGATCTTCCTGCCGCTCATGCGGCTCATCGCCCCGGAGATCGTCGACATCGAGCTTCCGCTGGAAGGGGTCTTCCACAACTGTGCGCTCGTCTCGATTAAGAAGGAGCATGCCGGGCAGGCCCGCAAGGTGGTACACGCGCTCTGGGGCATGGGGCAGATGGCATCGACCAAGTTTATCGCGGTCTTCGACCACGATATCGACCTGCGCGATTACAGCACGGTGGTCTGGAAGCTCCTCAACAACGTCGATCCCCAGCGCGACCTCGTCATCTCGGGCGGGCCGCTCGACGCGCTCGACCACTCGGCCCCCTACGCGAACTTCGGCGGAAAGATGGGGATCGACGCCACGCGGAAGACGCGCGAGGAGGGCATGGGACGCGACTGGCCCGACGAAATGAAGATGTCCGACGACGTGAAGAAACGTGTGAGCGAGCGGTGGAAGGAATATGGACTTTAAAAAATTTTCCGAGATGATAATGATCGAGCAGACGCTCTTCGCGCTGCCGTTCGCCTATCTCGGCGTGCTCTTCGCCGGCGGAGGGGGTTTCCTCGATTGGGTGTGGGTAACGGTTGCGCTCGTCGCCGCGCGCACGGCGGGGATGTCGTTCAACCGTGTCATCGACATGGAGATCGACCGCAAAAATCCCCGCACAAAAGACCGCATCCTCGCGCGCGGAGAGACCAATCCGGCCGAGGTTCTGCTGTACGGGGCGGCCGCCTCGCTCGTGCTCATCTTCGCGGCCTATATGCTCAATACGCTCTGTTTCTACCTTTCGTTCGTCGCGGTGGCATTGCTCGCCACCTATTCGTATTTCAAGCGCTTCACCTCGGGTTCGCACTATTACCTTGGCTTGGTGGAGGCCGCCGCCCCCGTGGGGGGCTACCTCGGCGTAACCGGCGAGTTCGAGCTCATGCCGTTCATACTCGGCGCAGCGATCATGATGTGGATCGCCGGGCTCGACCTGGTCTACGCGATCCAGGACGTGGACTTCGACCGCGGGGAGAAGCTGTATTCCTTCCCGGCCCGCTACGGCGTGGAGCGGACGCTCCGGGCATCGGCAGCCTCGTACGCCGCGGCGGTCGTCGCGCTCTCGGCGGCGGGATTTCTCGCGCGGCGTGGCATCGGCTACTGGGTGGGCGTGGCCTGCGTTGCGGTGATCTTCACGGCGCAGCAGCGTCTGGCGCGCGGCGAGGACGCGGCAGCGGGCATAAAGCAGTTCTTCGAGCTCAACCGCTACGTGGCCCCGGTGCTCTTTATCGGCACATTTCTGGATGTTTTCATCGACCAGGGATAAACTGCTTCCATGCATATCATCGGAATAACCGGCGCGAGCGGCGCGATACTCGGCATACGCCTGATCGAGGAACTGCTCGGCGCCGGGAGGCCCGTCGGGGCCATCGTCTCGGCGGCGGCATGGGACATCATCGATTACGAGATCGGCGGCGGGGCGCCCGAGCGCTCGCTTGCGAAGCTCATGACGCGGCGCCGGGAAGGCCGCGATCTCTCGCTCCTCACCGAATATGCCAACGACGACCTCTTCGCCCCTCCGGCGAGCGGAAGCTTCGGCTTCGACGCCATGGTCATCGCGCCCTGCTCCATGAAGACCCTTTCGGCCGTTGCCTCGGGCTATGCCGACTCGCTTATCACCCGCGCCGCCGACGTGGCGCTCAAAGAGCGGCGCAGGCTCGTGCTCGTGACGCGCGAAACGCCGCTCGGGCGCGTCCACCTCGAGAACATGCTCCGCGCAAAGGACGCCGGGGCCGACATTCTGCCGCCGGTTCCGGGCTTCTACACGCGCCCGCGCACCATCGATGACGTCGTGGATTTCGCCGTGGGTAAGGTGCTGAATCTTCTCGGCATACGGCACGATCTCTTTCGGGAATGGGGGGACGGCGAAGGCGACATTGGGTAATGTCGCTTTCAGTGGCTCATGCGATGAACATCGACCTGATACACAATCCAACCCTCGGCCGCATCGCGGAAAAGGTGCAGGCGGAAACACCCGTCGACGAAAACGACGCCATGACCATGCTTACCACGACCGATATCGTGGAGCTCGGCCTCATCGCCGACTACGTGCGCCGCCGCGTGAACGGCGCGAAGGCTTACTATGGCGTGAACATGAACCTCAACTACACCAACGTGTGCGAGCTGCGCTGTCCGCTCTGCGCCTATTCGCGCGACGAGGGCGACGCCGACGCCTTCACGCTCTCGCTCGACGAAATAGAGGAGCGTGTGCGGCACGCCGTCGGTTTCGGGATCGACGAGGTGCACATCGTGGGCGGGCTCAATCCGGCGCTTCAGCTCGATTATTTCATCGAGATGCTCCGGCGGATCAAACGCGTAAAGCCCGAGCTCTACATCGTGGCCTTCACGGCCACGGAATACGACTACTTCGCGCGGCGAAGCGGCATGAGCATCCCCGAACTCTTCCGCGCGATGATCGACGCCGGGCTCGGGGCGCTTCCGGGCGGCGGCGCCGAGATATTCGACCCCGGCGTGCGCGGCCGCATCGCGCCGCGCAAGATCTCCGGCGCGCGCTGGCTCGCCGTTATGCGCGAAGCGCACCGTGCGGGCCTCAAGACCAACGCGACCATGCTCTACAACCATATCGAAAATCCGGGGCACATCGCCGATCACCTGGCGCGCATCCGCGAACTTCAGAATGAGACCGGGGGCTTCAAGACCTTTGTGCCGCTCCCATTTCACGCCGAAAACACCGCGCTCGCCGTGGAGAAGCAGTCCACCGGTTTCGACGACGTCCGGATCTATGCGACCGCGCGCATCTTCCTCCATAACATCCCGCACCTCAAGGGGCTGTGGATGTACCTCGGAGAAAAGCTTGCGCAGGTGATGCTTCACTTCGGCGTGGACGACATCGGCGCCACCTACCACTACGAAAAGGTGGTGCACGCCGCTGGCGCGATGACCGAGGACGTCGGTTCGGAGGAACGCCTGCGGAGGATCATCGAAAACGCCGGAATGACGCCCGTACGCGCGACGGCGGCCTACTGAGACGGGGGAACTTTCATGAAGCTCGGCTATATCAACTATCTCAACTGCTATCCCTTCTATCACCACATGATGACGAAAAGCCCGCTCGACGGCGTGGAGCTCGTTCCCGCCTATCCGAGCGCGCTGAACGCCATG
>JADFDB010000074.1 GCA_018263175.1 Spirochaetota bacterium | reverse complement strand
GAGGCCGCTTCCTTTTTGTTTGGTCGAAAAATACGGATCGAATGCGCGTTCGCGTAAGCTCCTCGGAATGCCGACTCCGGTATCCTCCACCGATATCCGTATATAGTCGCCGGGGGCCACGGGGAGCGCATTCCCCTCGCCGATCTCCACCCGCCGGGCGGTAAACCTCACGACACCGCCGTCGGGCATTGCCTGTTCCGCGTTGATGGCGAGGTTCTGTATTACCTGTTTCATCTGCCCGGCGTCCGCCATTACTTCGCCAAGATCTTCGGGCATATCGAATTCACCGAGCACGTCCCTGCCGTCAAGGCATACGTCCGCGGTTTCCCGCACGAGTGAACCGATATCGACCGCCTTCTTTATCGGTTCGCCGCCGCGCGCGAAGGTGAGGAGCTGCCCCGTAATCTCGCGCGCCTGCGCTATCGCCTTTTCCGCGTTCTCGAGATAGCGTTGCGTTTTTGCCTTCTCTTCCGAACGGATGCGTGCCAGGGATACGTTTCCCAGAATGGTGGTCAGCAGATTGTTGAAATCGTGCGCGATGCCTCCGGCCAGTTCGCCGATCGATTCGAGCTTCTGCGCCTTGCGCAGTTCATTCTCGAGCCTTGCGCGCTCGGTGATATCGCGGATGACTAATACGGCTCCGGCCGGCATGTCGAAACGCTCGCGAAGTGTCGTCGCCGAATATTCGACCGTTTTGGCGGTGCCGTCCCTGGCGATAAGGCGTCCCCTTTTGAGCGGTCGAGTGCTCTCCGGCCCCTCAGACAACGCTTCGAACGGCTCCTCTACGGCGGTATCGGTATGCTCGTCTATTATTTTCAGCAGTTCCACGGCGCGCCTGCCTGCAGCCTCGTCGAACGACCAGCCCGTAAGCGATTCGACGGCCGGATTGAACAGCACCACGACCCCATCTTTATCGACCGTCATGATGCCGTCGGCTATGTCCCGGATCGTGACCGAAAGGATGGCCCTTTCGGCCTCGAGGTCATGCTCGGCTTTTTTACGGGCCGTGATGTCCTGTACCGCGCTGACCAGGCGCACAACCCGCTTTTCGGTCTCGTCCCAGTATGGAAACACGGTGTCCCTTATCCAGCGAAGGGACCCGTCCGCCGCGAATACTTTCACCTCCACCGATTGTATCGTTCCCTTCAGTAGTTCGGTGATCGCTTTTTTGAATAGGTGTATATCATCGGGATGGACGATCTCGATCCACGAATCGAAGGAGCCGAGTTGGCCGGGCCTATATCCCATGGTTTGGATAAAAGTACCGGCCGACCACTCCCGCTCGAAGCTGCCGTCGGGATTGAGCCGCAGGCTGCTTGCCGCGTCGGTCGTAATCTCCGAGAGTACGCGGTAGCGTTCCTCCGATTTACGGAGCGACTCGCGCGTTTCGATGATATCGGTTATATCGGTCAGGACGCCGCGCAGGCCCGTTATATGGCCGTTTACGCGAACGGCCCTGTCGAGGATTCGTACCCATCGGATATCACCGTTTTTCGCAACGATCCGGAATTCTCCCGGTTTGGAGTTGCCATCCATCGACTCGTTAAAATAATTTTTCAGGCACGCGATATCGTCGTCATGAAAGAAACGGAGATAACTTTCACCGATGATCTCCTCCGCTGAATATCCGAGTATACCCGTTATCGCGGGGCTCACATAACCGACCCGGCCTTCCGTGTCCACCTCGTAGATCACATCGCTGATGTTCTCGACCATTCGGCGGTACTTTTCCTCACTGGCCTTGAGACGCGATTCCAGCGAATGGCGCTGAAGCGCCGTTTCGAGGGCCGAGAACAGGTCGAGATCGCGTATCGGCTTCAACAGAATGCCGTGCGGCTCCGTTTCGCGCGCTCTTTTCAGTGTGGCGGGATCGGCGTTGGCGGTCAGATATACCACGGGAATACCATAACGTCCGTAAATCCCGGCGGCCGCCTCTATGCCGTTTATTTCCCCTCTGAGGCTTATATCCATCAGGACGATATCGGGCGCAGCGCCGGCCGCCTTGCTCAAGGCCTCCTCACCACTGATCGCGATGCCGATAACCTCGTAGCCGAGCTTCTCGATACGCTGTGCAAGGTCCGCGGCGACAACCGCCTCGTCCTCGACGATAAGTATGCGTTTTCCTGTCATGATTTTTATGGCCGGGCCGTGAAACGCGGATTGGAATAGTTCATTTTCGCAAACCAAGGCAGGACAATGATCTCAAATTGTACTTTTTTATCAAGGAATTAATCGGCAAAGCGGCCGGGGCACGATGCCGTCAGGCACATGCCGCAAGAGTTATATTGAAACGGCCCGCGAGACGATAAGAAAACATCGTACGCAAAGAGTGCGGAAACGAATGCCGTTTCGCGGCTACAGCCTGAAAACGTCCCTCAGCTTTAAACCCTCTTCGGCTTTGCCTTCAAGTTTGAGCTTCCCCTGTATCAGCGCCATCTCGATTCGTTTTTTACCGAGCAGGATCGCGGCCCATACTCCCGCCGGAACTTTGACCACGAGAATCGCGCCCTCGGGGAGCGCTCCGCGGGTCAGGCCCGCCTTTCCGTTTTTTACCTCCAGCGCGAAGAGCTCATCGGGAGAACCGCCCTCACCGAGAAGGTGAAGTCCAATCAGGGCGTTCCAACCTTTCGCGCGATGCCCGTCGAAGCGCTTCATCAAGCCCTCCGTAAGCTCCATGGCCTGGCCGGCATAGCCGGAGTAACTGCCTCCCGAAAAAAACGTAAACCACTTCTTTCTATACGGATTCGCGCGGACCTCGGCCATTTTCTTTCTGGATGAAAACAGTGCCGGGAACGAGACATCCATCTCGTCGACATACACCTCCCGCCGCCGCATGCCCGAGCGCTGAATGGCAAGGTCGAGCCGCAGCATCTCGCGCCCGCCTTCGCCCGAAAGGAGCGGCGCCTCCTTCCCCCTGATTGAGGCGATAAAGTTCCTCGTCGCGCCGATGAATCCCTCGCTCCAGTCGGATTTCACGTTCGAAAAATGCCTCCAGCCCCTGCTGTTGAAAAGACTGACCGCCGGTCCCGGCAGCACGTTTCCGGTACAGCGGTGAACGAGGATCATCCCGAGAGTTCCGGTTATCTCGAACCATTCATCGTTGCCGTAATATCTGGACGGGATGTGAAGGCCCGCCGCGTGCGCGTAGTCGCAGCTTCCGTACCGGGTGCCGCCCTCGCACTTCCACATAACGACGGCTGGCGAATCGACCACGCCGTCCACCGAATCAATCCAGCTCGATACCCGTTCCACGCGTCCCTGCAGAAAGGATGCCGTCGTCCACAGGTGATGTCCGTGATCGAAGGTCTGCATGGGCCTGCCTTTCATTCGCTCCCTTACGCGCCACTCCCACGCCGAGGCGGGCACGGTCCAGCCGCCGCTTCCGCCGCTTATGAACTTGATTCGCATATTGTTGGGATCGCCGATCTCGCCCGCCTCTATCATTTTTTTTGCGAGGACTATCGGCGGATAAAAAAGATAGTTATCGGTAACGCGCAGTATCTTCCCCGAACCCCTTGCGGCTTCGATCATTCGATCCGCGCCCGGCAGTCCGATCGTCATCGGCTTCTGAAGGGCGATGTGTTTGCCCGCGCGCGCCGCCTCGATAACCATCTCCTCGTGGAGATCGTGCGGTGTCAGGATCTCCACGGCGTCCACGGACGGGTCGGCGAGCAGTTCCCGGTAGTCGGCATAGGCCTTTTCCGCCTTCCATTCCTTTCTTCTCCGGGACGTGGTTTCAGCGTCGCAGTCGCAAACGGCGTAGATTCGCGCATCACGGTTCTTTTTGTATCCCGGATAGTGAAGGTCGGCTATTCGACCACATCCGATAATACCGACATTGATCGTGCTCATCCCCGCCTCCCCCGACTGCAGGCTGTGTTTATTTCGCAAAGTAATTGTATAATACGTATAATAGATGTCAATCATAAAGAGCGGCTGATGTAAAATTTGCCGACCGCACCATGCCTGCTGAATATGGCTTTTCACCGTTCCCTCTGATTGGCACGCCCGCCCTTCCGCTTAACACCGGTACACAGGCAAATACGATCCCGAGGTGTTCCCGCGAAATACCGTGTATTCGGTTTTTTACTTTCAAATTAACGAGGTTTCCTTACACCATGGCGGAGCATGCGGGGAAATGATATGGAAAAGACCAGGATTACTCGAATCGATCTCACGCCGCTCTACGTTCCGTTTCATGCACACGTGCGCGAGCTGATGTCGCAGGGCGCCGGCGGCCTCGGCATGGCCATCCCGGCTGAGGAGGAATGGCTGGGCGGCGATTTCGTCCTGTGCGCCCTGCACGACAACGATGGCCGTGTCGGCTGGGGCGAGGCGTTCGTATGGCTCCCCGAAACCGGGGCCTCGCCGGACCAGATCGTCGACATCATACGCGCGTCGCTGTCGCGGTACGTACTCGGCGAGAACCCGTTCAACGTCGAGAGAATCATGCACCGCATGGATGCCAACGTCGCGCGCTGTGAGGTTGCAAAGGGCCTGCTCGACCTGGCCTGCTACGATCTCGCGGGAAGGACCGCCGGTCTCGGCGTCTGCGACCTCATCGGCGGCGCATGCGTGCGCGAGATTCCGCTCTGTGGGCTCATCCCGCTCATGGACACGGCATCCATGCTCGGCATCGGCCGCATGTTCTACGATGATGGCTGCCGGAGCTTTCGGCTTAAGCTCGGTACCGGCGCGAACGATGACGTCGATAAAATAAAATCCTTCCGGGAGACCTTTGGAATCGGCATACGCCTGCGGGTCGATTACAACCAGGCCTACACCCCGGACGAAGCCGTTCGCGCCATAAAGGCGATCGAGCCGTACGGCATCGATTTCGCCGAACAACCCGTCCGCGCGGCCGACTACATCGGAATGGCCGCAGTCCAGCGGCAGGTCGCCGTTCCCGTCATGGCGCACGAGGGCTGCTTTTCGATGCGTGACTATCTGACGCTCGTCGAGCTTGGCGCGGTGCGGGTGCTCGGCGTAAATTCCGAGCGTCCCGGCGGCCTGACCATGGCGCTTCGCGCCATAGCGGTCGCCGAGTCGCGCGGGATGGGCGTTGTGATCCATAACCAGCCCCTCGGCATCGCCTCGGCGATGCACCTGCACCTTGCGGCAGCGCGATACCACGCGCTCGGCCACGCGGTGGAGCTGTTCGGGCACATGATGCTTGAAGACGATCTCATCATATCACCGATCGACTATTCCGGCGGCAGGGCAATGCTGCCCGACGGACCCGGCTGGGGCGTCGAGCCCGACACGACGGCGATCGATAAGTACCGGACCGGAAAAACCACCACGATAACGGAGTAACCAGCAATGGCACACACCGACCAGCTCTACTTTAACGGCGACATCTACACGGTGGACGAGCGCAATCCCGCGGTCGAAGCGGTTGCGGTGCGCGACGGTGTTATTCTCGCGGCGGGGAGCCGCGCCGAATGCGCGGTCCTCCTCGGCACAACGGCGGAACCCATCGATCTGAACGGTTCGGCGATGCTTCCCGGCTTCATCGACTCGCACATGCACCCCGTCCTCATGATCTATTTCGATATGAACGTCAACCTGAATGCCGTTCCGTCCATTCCCGAGCTCCAGCGCGTGTTGCGCGCTTCGGCGGCGGGCAAGGCGCCCGGCGCCTGGGTGATCGGTCTCAACTTCGACGAACAGTATTTCGAACGCCCCGAGCTCCCCACGCGACATGACCTCGACGCGGCCTGTCCGGACATCCCCGCGATTGCGGTGAAACACGACGGACACATGCTCATCGCGAATACCAGGGCCATCGAAGCGGGCGGCGTCAGCGCCGCAACGGCCGACCCGCCCGGCGGTGTGATCGACCGCGAAAACGACGGCTATCCCGCCGGCCCCTTCCGGGAGAACGCGATAGCGCTCATTCTCGGTAAAATGCCGCTCCCAGGCGAAGATGATTTCTCGAAAGCCTCCGCGAGCGCCTTCGGAAGACTCGCCTCGTACGGAATCACCTCGGCCGGGGTCGTGCTCCAGACCAGCGAGGAGGGGCCCGGCGGCGATATCGGTGCCTTCGACATACCGGTGCTCCAGATGCTTTCGGAGCGCATTCCGATCAGCATGTACGGCCTCATCGCCTCGCCCGATCCGGGCAGCGTACGATCGATGCTTGCCCCACCCCTCCATCACGACGGTCCCGGCCCGATGCGGCGGATCGGCGCCATCAAGCTCTTTTCCGACGGCACCTTCGCCTCCTGCACCGCCTTCATGCGCGAGCCCTTCACCGACCAGCCCGACAAGTCCGGCTTCATGGTGATCGCGCCGGACAAGCTCTACGAGCGCATGGAGGCGGCGCACCAGGCGGGCTTCCAGCTCGCCATCCATGCCATAGGCGACGCGGCCAACCGCACCTGCATCGACCTCTACGACCGCCTGCTCGAACGGCACCCGCGCACCGACCACCGGCACCGGCTCGAACACGCCTCCATCCTCGATCCAGCCATGATCGCAGACGCGAGGCGCCTGGGGCTGCTCATCTCCTCTCAGCCGATGTTCATTCATTCCGAAAAGCTGTGGCTTCACAAGCGCTTCGGCGCTGAACGGTCCAAATGGATATATCCATTCAGGTCGCTCCTCGAGGCGGGCATACCGCTTGCGGGCGCCTCGGACACGCCCGTGGAATCGGCCGACGTTCTGCACGGCATACAGTGCTGTGTGACGCGCGAGGGATTCGAAACACAGGAATGCATAAGCGCCGCCGATGCTGTTCGCCTGTACACCATAAACGCCGCCTACGCGCAGTTCGAGGAAAACCTGAAGGGGAGTATTACGGCAGGCAAACGGGCCGACTTCGTCATCCTCGATAAAAACCCGGTTCGAGTCGATCCTGAAATAATTTCTGCGATTACCGTACTCAAAACGATCGTCGGCGGCGACGTGATCTATTCGAGGGACTGAGATTCAGATGCCGCACCCTGAAAAGACTCACGCAGACCTGCTGATCGTGCACGGCGACGTCTTCACGATGGCCGGCACGGGCAGCGGCTATATAGAGGACGGGGCCGTCGCTATCTCCGGCAATTCCATCGTCGATACCGGCCCGTCCGGATCGCTCCGTGCCCGGTACACGGCCGCCCGGGTAGTCGACGCAAGCGAGTGCGCGGTGCTCCCAGGGCTCGTCGACGCCCATGTACACAGCGGCATCGCGCTCCTGCGCGGCGTGGCGCAGGACAGTCCTTCGTGGCTCGCTTCGCTCGCGCCGTTCGTGAACGCGATGAGCCTCGACGCGCTTCAGGCAGGCACGATGCTCACGGTCATGGAGGGAATCCGGGCCGGCACCACGACCTTCTGCGACAACAGCCCCGGCATCGCGCACTCCCTCCCCTTTTACGAAAAATCCGGCGCCCGCGTTGCGGCGAGCCCGCTTACCAGCGACGCCATGCCCGCAGGCGGCCCGCCGAACGCCAGGCTGCCGGAATTCAGCGGCGAAATGCGCGCGTTCGGACTGCTCGAAACACGGGATCTTATTGACCGATGGAACGGTGCCGCTGAAGGCAGAATTGCCGTCCAGCTAGGGCCGCGCGCCGCCGACTTCTGCAGCGAAGAACTGCTGATTGAAATCCGCCGGCTCTCCGAGAAGCACGGTCTCAAGGTACACATGCACCTCGCGCAGGACAAGCGGGAGACCGAACAGGTATGGAGGCGTTACGGAGTACGCCCGGTCGGGCTGCTCGAGCGCATGGGGCTGCTCAACGAACGCCTCATCGCGGCCCATCTTATACGCTGCACCCCTGAAGAGGTTGAACGGGTCGCCCGTTCCGGCGCCTCGATGGCGTTCTGCCCGTCGAGCCTTCTGATCTGCGACGGGATACTGCCTCCGGCGGATATCTTTATGGACGCAGGCGGTACCGTCGGCCTCGGCACCGATGAAACCAGTTCCAACAACGGGGCCAACCTCTGGAGCGAGATGAAGGCCGGCTGTCTCGGCCTCAAGATGAAAAGGGCCGACGCCGCCTATATGCCTGCATGGAAGGCGCTTCGCATGGCGACGACGGACGGCGCGCGCGCTATCGGCCTGGGCCATGAAATAGGAACGATTGAGGCGGGGAAGAAAGCCGACATCATCCTGATCGATTTGACACGGCCCTCGCTCGTTCCGGTAATGCGCCGGCCCGTACGAAACATCATACCGAACCTGGTGCTCTCGGCACGCGGCGGCGAGATCTGCCTTTCAATAATAAATGGAAGCATCGTCTACGAAAATGGACACATGACGCGCTTCGACGAGGGCGAGGCGATGGGGTTCATCAGCAAAGCGGCGGAAGAAATCTGCCGCGGCGCGGGCCGGGAGGCCGCCGAAACGCGGACGGCCCCCTTCGTTATGACCGAAAACGGGGAATACTGATCCGGATTACTTGATGGACGGAATTATCGCCGACCCTATGGCGGTGATAATAAAGCCCACGATCACGACGACCTGGAAAAAGGTGTTGCCGAAGAACCCGAGCGTCCACTCGGGATTCTTTATATCACCGTGCTTCCGCGCCCCTCGCATCGTCGGCACCACGAGAATGGCCACGAGCAGTGCGATCGCCGAACCCGCTATCCCCATGAATCCGACAAAATCGGTGAACTGCGCCACCACGATGACAAGGGTCGGAAGGGTTGCGCACAGCCATGAGACCTTGTCTCCAAGCTTCATGCGCTCATTGAAAACCACCGCGAGGGCGAACGAGATGGCCCAGTACGAGGTAAGAAGCGCGAGGAAGATGAAGAGGTTGCCGAATATAAAGGCCCAGTCCCCGATCGCCCTGCCCCAGCCGATCATCGCCACGCGCGTAACCTCGGTCGAGATGCCCGTTACCATAATGGTGATCACCAGCGTGATGAAGAGATTGATTCCCATGCCAACAATGACGGCCCTCGGCACCAGCTTGCGGTTCCAGTGCAGCCCTTCGACGGCCTGCGGCACCGAGAAAAGCGCGGAGAAGGCGAACATGACCATGCCGAAGAGCGCAAGGCCTTCCTTCATGCTCCCCTTTACCGCGAAACTCGGGGCGAAGGGCTTCATGAGCGTCGCCGCCGAGAGGATGCCGACGCATACGAGCATCGCGATGACCGCGTATTTCTCGCTGATGCCGACCGCCTTCAGCCCGAAGAAAACGACGCCGGCCGCGACCGCATAGGTGATGATGTGCCCTATCCATACGGGAATGCCTGCCAGCTCGGAGATGATCTCGCCGCCACCGGCAAGGTAGGCCGCGAGGTTGGCGTAGAACGCGAGGATGATGAGAACGAAGAAAATCCAGGTGAAGATAATACCGCCCTTCCCGCTGAACAGGTATCTGCCGAAGAGCTCCACGAGCTGACTGGACGATGACTCGTGCATGAGGGTCTCGGCGATCATGAGGTGGATCAACATGCTCAGCAGATAGGCCACGATTAAAAGCACCAGAAACACCGACAGGCCGTTAAGCGACGCCAGATAGGGTACGGCCATGATGCCGCCCCCAACGCCGAAACCGGTTATTATAGAAGAGGCCTCGAAAAAGGTGAGTGTTTTTTTCTGTTGCATGAGGTTCCTTCCCTGCGAGGATAATCACCCTGACGGTGACAGGCTGAGCGGCAGGATACGATTTATCCGGGGGCCCGTCAAGCGGAAAGCGGGAACCGTCTGTCTTCAATCGTTTTTCGTATGATGGAGCAATGCCGCCCTGGTGACCTTGCCCCCGAAACGGTCCCTCATCCGGTCGAGCAGGTCTTCGGCGTCTTTCCCGCCGGAGTGCCGCCTCCCGTTGATTTCGATCGCGTCGAAGAGGTCGAGCTGGCGTTCCCCCTGTTCTGCGGCAGTATCGAGGTTCGACATGCGGATGCCTACCAGCCGTATGCGTTTCCCCCTTCTGTCGAACTCGCGGAAATGCCGCACGGCCGCTTCGCGTATGCGCGCCATGTCGTTGAGCGGAGCCGGGAAGGTGCTGCTTCGGGTGTGAGTCTCGAAACCCTCGAGCCGAATTTTAAGCGTGACGGTTCGTCCCATCGCGTTTTCGGTGCGCAGCTTGTATGAGAGCCTGTCGGCGATTTCGAACAGTACGCGCTCAACGATCGTCCCGTCGTCGACGTCTCTTTCGAAGGTCGTCTCCTCGCTGTACGATTTACGTTCATACTCGTCGCAGACGGGCCTGTCATCGATGCCGCTGGCAAGCAGCCACAGGTGCTCCCCCCATTTCCCGAGCATCCGCTCGAGACGTGCCATGGGTACGGAGGAGATATCGCCGATCGTGCGAAATCCCATGGACTCGAGTTCTCTGACGGTCTTTTTCCCGGCACCCCAGAGGCGGCTTATCGGAAGCGGCGAAAGAAATTCACGCTCCCTGCCGGCCTCACAGATAGTAAGCCCGTCGGGTTTATTTAAATCGGAGGCGATCTTGGCCACCGACTTGTTCGACGCCATTCCGATGCTTGCCGCAAGGCCCGTTTCGCGTTTTATCGCGTCTTTTATGCGTTTACCGAGCTCCACCGGCTTCCCGAACAGGCCCTCAGTACCCGTGCAATCGAGGAAGGCTTCATCAATGCTGATGGGTTCGACCAGCGGCGTGAAGCTTCCCATCACGTTCATCACCATGTCCGATAATTCCTGATAACGTTCGAATCGTGGCGGAAGAAATATCGCTCTGGGGCAGTGCCGGTACGCCTGGGAGATCGGCTGCGCCGAATGGATGCCGAATACGCGCGCCTCGTATGAGGCGGCGCACACTACGCCTCTGCCGCGCCCGCCGCGCGGGTCGGCACCGACCACGACGGGCCTGCCCCGGTATTCGGGCCGGTCGAGCTGCTCGATAGAGGCGAAAAAAGCGTCCATATCGACATGTAGTATAAGGCGCGACACTGCAGCATTTCTCCTTTGGATCATCTCGCACACCTTAACATATATATAGCCTTCATTACCCATGTCAAAACAAAAACCGTTTAGCTCGCGCAGATGGAACATATAACGCAAAAGGATATATTAACATTTTTTTATCCTATATGAAATTATGATTGCATTTTATTATGTATGCTCGTATTATCATGATTATATTAAAGTTTTTGCATATCTTAACGGATGTCGGGTTTCCTTTCGCCGCAGGCGGGGGGAGGCCTCTTCAGCCTCCGGTTACGCAATAACTTTATTATGCATTGACCTGTAATGCGAACGTTCCATGCAGGTGCCCCCGCGATGCAGGCGGTACGGTCAACCGGCATCGCCCGTGTCGCGGCAGTTCAATCGGAAGCAACATCTATCGTCACTACACCCCGAGGAGGCGTTATCAACTATGGTTTACATTGATGAATACAAGAAAAAGCTGGTTAAGGCGGAAGAAGCGGTAAAGTGCGTGAGCTCCGGCGACGTGGTCGATTACGGTTTCTTCAACGGAAAGCCCGTCGTCTGCGACGCTGCGCTGGCCGGCCGGGCGGCCGAGCTCAAAGACGTCAGCATCTATACCGCCGTGACGGTGCCGCCCGTTCCCGAAGTGATAAAGTATCCCGCGAGCTTCCGGTACATGGACTGGCAGTGGAGTAAGCTTACACGGATCATGCACAGCCAGTTCGAGGTTGCGTATTATTCACCCATCCTGTATCACCGCGCTCCGTTCGCCTACCGGTATCTGATTAACCAGGACAAATCCGAGAAACTGAATAAGGGCTATCGAAGCGTCAATTACGACAAACCAGAGGGCGCCAAAACTAAATGGATCTCCATCGTACGCGTCGCCCCCATGGATAAAAGCGGGTTCTTCAATCTCGGCCCGCAGAATTCTGAGACCTCCGCGAAGATCGAAGGCGCCGATTACGTCATTATTGAAGTCGTCAAAAACATGCCCGTTTGCCTCGGCGGCTCCGAAGAGGCGGTGCACATTTCGCGTGTGGACTATATTGTCGAGGCTCCCGACGATCACGGCTGTTACGCCACCCCCGACATTCCACCGTCCGATGTCGACGGACAGATCGCCAAGCATGTGATGCCCTACATCCATGACGGTTGCTGCATTCAGCTCGGAATCGGCGGCATGCCGAACATGGTGGGAAAACTCATCGCGCAGTCCGATTTGAAACATCTCGGCTGCCACACCGAGATGTTCGTCGACGCCTACGTGGAC
>JADFDB010000073.1 GCA_018263175.1 Spirochaetota bacterium | reverse complement strand
CGGTAATTACCAGTTATTATTCATGATTGGTGAAAAGGTTATCGCCCGGAAAAATTTCAGCGTTAAGGTCCGGAATGTGCAGGTTGTTCCGGTTGTGAAAGTGGAGACGGAAATAAAGGACGTCACCGATAGTAATTTAACTGTTAACGATCCCGGAAAAGCCACGGAATAGGACCACATTTCATTGAATGGCTCCACGGCTTTCCAGGAACACGGCAACATCGGCCTGTCCGCTGAGTTTGGCCACGCCGAGCGGGGTGGTTCCCGCTGGGTATAGTTTACCGTCAATTGCCGCCGAAAGAACCGACCGGCAATTTATATTTACATTCTTGGAAATTAGATATTTTACCAAATCACCGTTTCTGGCCGAAGCCTCATGAAGCGGGGTAACCCCATTGTTGTCCTTGCTATTAAGATTGCCTCCATGCTCAATCAAAAACCTGGCTATTTCGGGATTTTTGGCGCATGCTTCATGGAGAGGCGTCCTTCCGTATGAATTTTTCACATTAGGGTTTGCACCGTTTTCAATAAGGATTTCAACAAACTTCATCGCGCACTGGTGACTTAGCTCTCCATAAATTCCAGCCAGCAGGTAAGGCAGCGGGTCGACAGGGCTGCTGTTGAGTCGGACCTCAAAATGGCAGTGATTTCCCTGCGCATTCCCCGTTTCTCCCACGTAACCGATAAGCTCTCCCTTTTTCACGAGCGTTCCGCGATTAATATCGACGATATGACAATGTCCGTATGTGGTCTGATAACCATTTTCGTGGTCGAGAACGATAAAAAGCCCCAGTTGATCGTTAATACCGGTGGCTTTGACCCTTCCGCAGGCGGCAGCACGAATAATGGTACCGTTTTGAGCGGCGATATCGATGGCGCGATGATAATCTCTTTCTCCGCTAATCGGAGCATTTCTCCACCCGAACGGCGAACTGATGCGTCCTGCAACCGGTGGGATGGATGGAATATCCGGATTATCAGAGGGCAAGCATGCAATCGCACTATAAAGCGGCGTTTCATTCCGGCTGTTTTTAACATTCACCGGGACTCCATGGAGAATAAGCAGTTTAACCACTTCAACACGGTTCTTTAGCAACTCCGTAAAAACCGATGAATCAGCGGTCAATTCTCCAGTCTCTATGCTTCCATCCTTCCGGGATAGTAACTTTTCGAATCCCTGCCGGTTCGGGCGGACCGCAAGATGGAGCAGGGAATTTTTCCCAGTTCCTTTAATATGCACATCCGCGCTCATTTCAAGGCCGCGCTGCACTATCGAGGGATTGCTGTCTTTAATACCACCGACAAGGACCTGGCTTCGCTCATCAAGGTCCGCGGTAACGCAGCCAGTCATGGCTGCAATCAAAATCACCAGCGTTTTAATTTGAAGGGCTGTTCTGTTCACATCCGGCGTACTATCACACCGGATAAAATTTTTCAAGGATTAATACCGGGTGTGAATTCACAATCAGCATGCCCGCTTAAATTTTCCTTGACGAACCCGGCAAGAAAGTCAAATTTGGTTGGTTGAACGGCGATTTTGTGCCATATTTTTACCAGACCGGGTTCCCGCTCCGCGACGACGGTATAATCGGAATAATCGGGCTCCCGTGGAGGTGTATAATGCCGACCTATGAATATGAATGTATGGAATGCGCTCACCGGTTCGAGGTATTCCAGTCGATAAAGGCCGATCCGGTAAAACAGTGTGTTAAGTGCGGAGCCGCGGTGAAAAGGCTGATCGGCCCTGGTGCCGGCATAATCTTTAAAGGCTCAGGCTTTTACGTAAACGATTACCGGAAGGCGGCACCCTCCGCGTCCTCATCCGAAAGCCCCGCGGCCGCGGGGACACCGTGTGATTCCTGCGCGAAAAGCGAATCCTGCTCCTGACCTCAAAGCTCCCGTTTGAGCATCTGCGCCCTTTTCTGGCGATAGTGCGTGAGAAGATACTTCTCGATGAGCATTATGGCCCGGGCGGGCACCACCTCGTCCTTGATCTTGAAACCGACCAGCGTGTCGGTATATTTTCGTATCGACTCCGGTGAGCGCGCGGACTCCACGGGTGCCAGCAGGTATTCGGTGTCCGGCATGAGCAGCTTCAGGCTTCGCTTCGGATAGAGGGCCTCCCTGGCGTTGTAAATGGGAATGACGATCCGCAGGCTGTTCTCGCGCATGTCCTGTATCAGGTGGTCCACGAGCATGTCGTTCTCGGGGACGAGCTCGATGAAGTCGGAAAGGGCGAGAATGGGCCCGGACTTCGTCGCCAGTTTTTTGTAGATCTGCCGCGCCTCTCTCGGGGGTGCCGGCTGAGCGGGCGCGGCGCCGGCGGCGGAATCGGATTGCGCGGTTTTTCGCCCGCGGCCGCCGAACAGGCCCTTGAAGAAATTGATGATTCGGGCGAGCAGGGAGGGTTTCTCGGAACGCCACTCGGGGCGCCGGATCGCTTCCTCCCGCTGATGTAATTTCTTTAAATGTTCCTCGTAATCGGCGATGATCGATTTCAGTTTGTCGAGATCCTCGCCCGACAGACGCAGATCCGCCTTTTTATCGAGGGATGATAATACCGTCCGCGCGGCGCGGTAGAGGATTTCAAGATTTTTGGATGTTTGCTGCCGCTCGGAGTACGACAGATCGGCCAGTTTTTCGGGGCTGTGCAGAACGAGCTCGGACAGTTCCGTCACATGGCCCAGGAAGCTCCCGCCGTCGATATAATACACGGCGCCGTCGTCGCTCACGTATGACAGAACCGAGTTGGCGCGCATGTTTTCGGGCGTGCTCCATTTTTCCAGCACCTCGTCGGTGACCTCCATGATCGAGCCCACTATGTCGGACGCGGCGCAGATGCGGTGCTCCCCGATGAAACGGGTGATGTCCCTGCCGAGCGTCTTCGACGGATCGAGGTTCTTCTCGGCGTTGATGACGCATGAGCGCAGGGAGTTGATGTTCTTCGCGTCTATGCGGTCGTTATCGGCGAGCGAAGCGGCTATGTCGCCGATAAGAATGTTCAGTATATAGTCGAGTTTCGGGTCGCGGTAATCGCTTACATAGTCGTTCAGGATGCCGAAGCGCTTCAGCCGGCGCGTTACGAGCTCGCTGTAGCGCCCGGTGATCTCCTTGAGTTTGTTCAGATTGATCGAGTCGCGCGCGGCCGGATAATTTTTGGCGTGGAAGCAGTAATCCTCCTCAACCTCGGCCTTGTTGCGGTCGAGGCTCGTGCTCTTGAACACGAAAAACTGCTTGCCCTCCTCCTTCGCTATGACCCGCGAAAGGTCTTTTTTGCTCTTTGCCACATTGACGAGCTTTGTCAGGTTGAAAAACCGGTATTTCTGGAGGAGCGTTATGAGGTTTTCAAGCGAATTGTCGTCCCTGATCGAGCAAAGGCGTTCGTAATCGCGTGCGTTCAGCAGCACACCGAGTTCGGCATGCTCTAGTACGGACAGTTTTTTGGTGGTTTCATCGACCTGGAAATCGAAGGTGATGAGCTGCTGGACCCGCTCGGGAAAACGCGAGATGAGGTACTCGACGAGGTATTCGACGGTCTTGTCCCTTTTCGGAGAGAGCGGTATCTTGACGTTTCTCGATTTCTTGAGCGATTCGAGGGTCGCCAGCGGCTTGATTCCGGCCGGCAGGGACTGGCCCTGCTGTGCGTAGATCTCGTTAAGGACCTCGAATATATAGGGCTCCCGTGTGCTCGATTCATCGAGAAAATTGAAACGGTCAATCGCTTCCATGTCGCCCTTTCGTGCCGGCAAGTGATTCGCGCAGGCGCGCCGCGCATTCGTCGGCCGGCAGCTTCTCCTGCGATCCGGTCGCCATGTTTTTAATGGTACAGCCGCGCTCGGCGGCCTCGTCCTCACCGATGATGACAGTATAGCGCGCCGATTCCCTGTCCGCTTTTTTAAACTGGTTCTTGAAACTTTTGCCCTGCGGGTCGAGGTCGGCCGAGATGCCCGATTCGCGCAGAAGCCGCGCAAGCACCGTCGCCTGCCGCAGCGCCTCGCCGTCGCTGTGGACCAGGTAGACGTCGAGCCCCGCGGCGGGGGCGCCTCCGTCCCCGGCAAGCAGAAGCATCCGCTCGATGCCGGCCGCGAAGCCCACCGCCGGGGTGGGCCTGCCGCCGAAGGTCTCCACGAGCGAGTCGTAGCGTCCCCCCGCGGCGAAGGCGTTCTGCCCGCCGAGCCGCTCGGTGACGAATTCGAAGGTGGTCCTGGTGTAGTAATCGAGACCGCGCACCAGGAAAGGGTCATCGGTACAGGGGATGGATGCCGCGTCGAGGTGCTCCTTCACTTCCGCGTGGTGTTGGTGGCACGCGGGGCACAGGTGGTCGACGATCGAGGGCGATCCCTTTTTAAGCGCGGCGCATCCCTCCTGTTTGCAGTCGAGGATGCGGAGCGGGTTCCTGTCGAGCCGGCGTATGCAGTCTTCGCAGAGCGCTTCCCGGTGATCGGTGAAATAGGACCTGAGCTTCTCGATGTAGCCGCCCCGGCAGTCGGCGCCGGGACAGCCGATGGAGTTGACGAGCAGGGTGAAATCGCCGATCCCGACTTTTTTGGAGATGGCGTGCATCATCGCGATGACTTCGTAATCGTAATAGGGGTCGGCACTCCCGAAAAACTCGGCACCGAACTGGTTGAACTGGCGAAGCCGCCCCTTCTGGGGGCGCTCCGCGCGGAACATCGGGCCGCAATAGAAGAACTTTGCGCTCGAGAGCCGGTTGTATTCGCCGTTCGCCACGTAGGCGCGCACCACGGAGGCGGTGCCCTCGGGGCGGAGCGTGAGGCTTCTTCCCCCGCGGTCCTCGAAGGTAAACATCTCCTTGGAGACTATGTCCGTTTCGTCGCCGAGGCCGCGTGCGAATACCTCGGTGTACTCCATTACGGGGATGATGATCTCTTTGTAGTTGCACAGGCGGAACACGTCGCGCGCCGCGCCGGTCAGGCGGTCCCACGCGCCGATTCTGTCGGGGTATATATCCTCAATTCCGGGAGGATTGGTCAGCATCCGTTCGGCTCCTTGTGGTCTGCGATCCTTTTCCTGAATACGGCGTCCGGCCGGATCGCTTTGTCCAATTTGATTAGATATACCCTTCCCGGTTGCGCCATAGCAACACTTTTTTCTTCTTCGTTGATTTCAATCACCCTAAAATATTCCGTATCAGCCGCGCCTTCGCGCACCGGGAAGACGGCCTCGATCTCTTCGCCCGTATGGACGGGGTTGTGCGTCTTCACGAGCGCTTCGTTCGGACGCGCTCCCGGGCCCAGCGCATAGCCCATGAAGAGCGTTTTCCTGACGTAGGGGACGCCCTCGAAACGCATTCCATTGAACTCGTTGAAAAGATCCGCCGTATACGGGCGGTGGCTCACGAGATCCAGCTCCTCGATCCAGTGCGGTAGGTGGGCGCCGTAATCGCCGCCGGAGGCCGCGACCTCGACGGCGTGGCGGTACACGCGCGTAACGTTCGCCGCGTAATAGAGCGATTTCATGCGGCCCTCTATCTTGAAGGCGTCGACCCCGGCCTCGATGTACTCCGGAAGGCGTTCGATCAGGCACAGGTCCTTCGAGGAGAGAATCTCCGTGCCGCGCGCGTGCTCAATGATCTCGAGGTGATTACCCGCGCGCTTCTCCTCCACCAGGGCATAGCGCCAGCGGCAGGGGTGCGAGCATCCTCCCGTGTTGGCATCGCGTCCGGAAAGGAACCGGCTGAGGAGACAGCGCCCGGAGTAGGATACGCACAGCGCGCCGTGGACGAACACCTCGATCTCGGCGCCGGTGTGATCGCGTATCGCGCGTATCTCGTCGAGCGTGACCTCGCGCGCCAGTACGATGCGCGAGACGCCCTGCCGCTCCCAGAAGCGTGCGGCCAGGTGATTGAGCGTGGACATCTGCGTGGAGAGGTGTACGGGGGTGTCGACGCCGGCGTCGCGTAGCAGCATGAGCATGCCGGGATCAGAGACCATGTAGGCGTCGAAGGGGAGGGCGCGCACCTCGCCGATATACGCGCGCGCGCCGTCAATGTCGTTCTCGTGCAGGAATGAGTTGAGGAGGAAGCTCGTCTTTACGCCGCGATCTTTGCAGAAGGCGCACGCGCGCCCTATCTCCTCGAGCGTGAGGTTCCCCGACTGGCTGCGCAGGTTGTGCGTTTTGCCGCCGAAGTACACCTCGTCGGCGCCGAAGCGAACGGCCGCCTCGAGCTTCTCGATGGTGCCCGCCGGTGCGGCGATGGCCGGCCTACGGCTTCTGCTCATCTCTGAATCCCTTCCCGATGCCCTTCTGGTAATAATTGACGGCCCTGTTGTGCTCTTTCAGGGTTTTCGAAAAATAATGCGAGCCGTCGTTGCGCGAAACGAAGTAGAGATAGTCCGTGTCGGCGGGGGAAAGCGCCGCCTCGATGGCCGCGAGGCCCGGCGAACAGATGGGCGTGGGCGGCAGTCCGCGGTACAGGTAGGTATTGAAGGGCGAGTTGTAGGCGAGATCGCGGTAGCCGATTCTGCCGGTGAATTTTCGGGTGGCGTAGCGCACGGTGGGGTCGCAGTCGAGCTTCATGTTTCTTCTAAGCCTGTTGTTGAAAACCGAGGCCACGATCGTCCGCTCCGAGGGGATGGCCGTCTCCTTTTCGACGAGGGAGGCCAGGGTGAGAAGGCCGTGGACGGAGAGGCCGCGCTCGCGGAGTATCGCGGGGTCAAGCTTCGCGATTACGTCCTTCGCCCGGCGGTGCATGAGCGCGATGACATCGCGCGCGTCGGACGCCTCGGGGATGATGTAGGTGTCCGGAAAGAGATAGCCCTCGGCGGAGGGCGAATCGATGCCGAGGGCGCGCGTATGGGACGGATTGAACGCGTAGTAGAGGAAATCGCCGGCGCCCGTAACCCGGTTCGCCTCGAGGCGCTCGGCCATCTGGTACAGGTTGAAGCCCTCCGGGATCGTGATTTTGCTCTTCACCACGTCACCGCGCAAGAAGGCATAGAGGACCCCGAGCGACGATGTTCCCCGCGCGATGCGGTATTTCCCCTTTCGTATGCCAGTCCCGGTGAACAGGCGTGCACCGCGCGCCGAGGCGCTGAAGAAGGTTTCGCTCGTGATGAGGTTCTGAGCCTTCAGCCTGCGGGCCGCGCTCTTGGCGGACTCGCCCTCGCGGACGATGAAATCCTCGCCCTGCATCAATCCCGGCGGAGCGTTGAGCATGAACAGGGCAAGGCCGCACGCGATGAATGCGGTGAGGAGTGCGATACGTGCTGATCCGTGTTTCATTCCGGTCGATGGTGTCCGAAGGGAGTCCGGGCGCGGCGTACCGCCCGATAATCGTACTCTACCCACCGTGCGCCGGAGGTCAATTGAAAATAACGCCGCGGCGGTAATTTTGTTGACGGGAAAGAAAAAATGCCCGCCAATGAGTCCATTACTCTTTCATAGAAAGGTTCTTCAATGATCGACCGACGAAGCACCCGAATCCTGAGCGTTCTGGCCTGTGCGGCGCTTGCGCTGGCGCTTTCCTCGCGCGGCATGGCCCAGGGCGGCGCGACCGAAAAGAACGCCATCTACTACAACAAGACCGGCTGGGAGCACCTGAACAGAGGCGACCGCTTTCGGGCGATTCTGAGCTTTAAAAACTCGCTCAGGCTGAACCCGCGTTACCGCGAGGCGATGATCGGCCTGGGCAGGGCGTATCTCGGCACCGAGGCCTACGAGGAATCGCTGAAACTCTTCACCGAGGTGCTCAAAGTCGACAGGAACAACCCCGACGCCATGACCGGAATGGGTTTCGCCCTCATGGGGATGGGCCGCTACGAGGAGGCCCTCAAGCTCTTCGACGGAGTCGCGAGGCTGCCGGAGGACAGGCTCGAGGCGCGCTACGGCATGGCATCCATCTATTACCTGATGAACAAACGGATCTGGGCGCTCCGCAAGCTCGAGGGCATACTGCGCGTCAATCCGTATCATTACCAGTCGCTCCTCCTCATGGCCGACATCAAGATGGACGACGGCAGGCCCGCCGAGGCGCGGGAATATATTGAAAAGGCGATCGAATCCGACCGCGAGCTGCCCGACGCGTACGTCAAGGCCGGCGAGATCCATTACCGCAATTACCTTCGCACGGACGATGCGGACTACCTCGAGGAGGCGCGCGAGGAGTTCGGCCGCGCGCTGGCCATCCAGCCCGAGAACTACCAGGCCAACCGCAGCATGGGCTACGTTTCGCTCGCCCTGGACCACAGCGGCGAAGCCCTCGGCTATTTCCAGAAGTCGCTCTCGAGCTTCACCCGGAATCCCGTCACGCTCTACCATATCGGCCTCGCCTACGAGCGCTCGGGCGACCCGGTTAAGGCAGTCGAGGAGTACGCGAAGGCGTTAAAGTACGCGCCCTCCGACGACGTCGTTCAGTCGAAGATCGAGGACGTGCTGGCTCTCGGCGATATCAAGATCGGGCATCCCCTGCGCGTCGGCTACGCCAACGAGCACTTCGCTCGCGCCGGAAGAAAGGCCAGGGACAACCTTGCCGACGAGGTCCTTCTGCACCTTCGCCGCTGTCTTTATCTCAACCCCATGCACCGGGAGGCGCGCGAGAGACTGCGCGATTATTACGCCACGCTCGACTACTATGAGTTTTTTCTCGACGAGCAGAAGACGCTGCTTCGCATGTACCCGGACGAACAGCTTCAAAACCAGCTCGCCATGGCGGTCATCAAGCGGCGCGACCGTCTGTATTTCAAGGCGGGCTTCTACGAGGAGCCCCCGGCACGCGATGTTCCGGGCCTCATGGTATTGAACCTCTGGCCGGCCGCGGGCATCGCCACCTACCACGACGCCGGGGCGGTGCTCGCGCAGTACCTGAGCTTTGCGCTCGGACAGTTCGGCCGGCAGGAGGCGGTAAGGCCCGGAAGGCGTCTCGAAATAACGAAGGGGATGAAGGACGGGGAGGCCTTCCTCGGCGACAACATCGAAAAGCTCGGTGAGATTTTCAAAAGTGAGGATGCCGACCGCATGCGCATCGTGGTGTACGGCTCATACCGCGACGCGAACGGGTATCTCGCCGCGAACTTCAGGGTGATGGACCTCTCGAGGGGCGTCATCATCGACGAGTTCGATCTCACCGAGTCGGGGAAGGACAATTTGTCGCGCCTGGCGCTCCGTGCCGCGCGGCGCATCTACTCGGCAATCCCCTACCGCGGCCGGGTGCTCTCGGTCGGCGACGACGGCATCGTCGTCAACATGGGAAGCTTCGACGGTGTCGCTCTGGGCGACCTCCTGGTGATGTATCGTTATGAGAAGTCGTTTTCCGGGAATAAAATCGCCGCCAGGCGCAAGCTCGTCTTCGCGGTGAACGAGGTCGATACGCTTGTGGCCTCGGCGAAGCCGGTTGTGGTGAACGACCTCAGGCTCGTCGACGAGGGCGAGGCCGTTTACCCCGAGCGCAAGCGCAGGGCGAAACTCATCAAATAGCGCTCAGTCCTCGTCAGTCTTTTTTCCGCTCAGATGCTCGACCAGCATAACGATGGCGCCGTCGGTCGTCACGTTGGTGGCGGTGCCGAACGAGTCCTGCGCCATGTGCAGCGAGAGCATGAGCCCCTTCTGGAAGCCGTTGAACGCGAGCATCTCCCCCAGAAGTCCCAGCGCCGTCATCGCGCCGCCGCCGGGTATACCCGGTGCGGCGATCATGGTCACCGAAAGCAGAAATATGAACGGGATGAAGAGCGAAAGCGCGGGGACGCCCCCCTGCATGGCATAGAGCGCGATCGACGCGACCGTGATCATGATCATGTCGCCGAGGAGGTGTATGGTCGCGCAGAGCGGTATGACGAAATCGACCACATCCGCCCCGACGCCGTTTTCCTTCACGCACTGGAGCGTAACCGGAAGCGTCGCCGCCGACGACTGAGTACCGAAGGCGGTGAGGTAGGCCGGCAGCATGTTTTTAAGGAAGGCGACGGCGTTTCGCTTCGTTACGGCGCCGGCGATGGCGTATTCGAGCGCGATGAAGGCGAACTGGAGCGCGATGATGACGAGGTAGAGCCTCCCGAACGACGAGAGGATGGGGACGATCTTTCCGGAGGCGCTGAGCGAAACGAAGAGCGAGCCGATATAAAACGGCAGCGTGGGGATGATGACGCGCCGGATGACCGAGTCCAGTATGTCTTTGAGCTCCATGAACAGGCGCGCAAATACCGATTCCCTCCTGCCGGCAAGGGCCAGTCCCAGCAGAAACGAGAGCACGAGCGCCGTGAAGACCGGCAGGGGCGGCGGGATGGCGATCGTGAACGCCGGTTTGATGAGCGCCCCGTCGGCGGTTGAAAGCGCCCCTCCGGTGATGAAGTCCGAGAGCGCGCTCCCCGCGGCGTAGGCCGCGAATCCGCCGACGAGCGTCGATCCGAGCGCAAGCGTTACCGTGGCCAGCAGCATGCGGCCCGCCCTGCGCCCGATGTCGATGATGCCCGGCGTAACGAAGCCGAGGATGATGAGCGGAATGAGGAATTTCAGGAATTCCCCGAAGAGCTCTTCGACTGTTTTAATCGCGCGAAGCACTGAGGTCATTTCGTAGTGCGCTGCGGCGATTCCGACGGCGATTCCCGCCGCGATGCCGGCCAGAAGCCTGAAGATGAGAGCGTCTCGAAGTTTCATGAAGCGGTGCCTGTGCGTCTGTTTTCCGGCAAAACAAACCCGTATACGTGGAACAAGGTAATAGACTGTTGTATATCTCGCGAATAGCGGGTTTCCCCCCGCCGCAGGCGGGGGAAAACCGCTATAATTCCCAGTTATGAAACAACTCTAATGGGGTGCGGCGGCGTTTTGTCAAGGTCTTTAAGGAATGGCGGGAGTGCGCTCAATCCATAGGCAGGAAGAAGGGGTGCCGCCGCCACGGCGTTGTGCGCGGGGCGGTCAGGACGTCTACTTCTTCTCGAGGGCCATGGCCGCCTCGCGCAGTTCGTCGGCCCTGTCGCGCTCACCCATGTGGTGGTAGACCTCGGAGAGGCCGTACAGCGTTTCGGGATTGGCGGGATTGATCTCGCGGGCGCGCTCGAAGTTGCGTATGGCCTGCGTGAGGATGTATTTCCTGTTACGGGCATGGCGCTTTACGTAGTAGAGGTGTCCGAGGTACACGTGCGCCTTTTCATTGTCGGGACGAATCTTCTTTATGCTTTCGAGTATCGCGATGGCGTCGTCGGGATGGAGCGTGCGCCGGTAAAGTTCGGCGAGCGCGAAGTAGGCCTCGAGACATGCCGGGTTCTTACCGATGGCTTTTTTATACAGCACGGCCGCCCCGGCGTTGTTTCCCTTCCGCTCTTCCTCGAGTGCCAGCGCGTGGAAACGCTCGCCGTCCTCCCTGCCCAGCTCGTAGGCGGCGGCGAAATGCCGGTCGGCGTTCACCGTGTCCTTTCGCTCGACGTACCAGCGCACGAGGTTGAAGTGCGCCCCTATGTGCGACGGGTCGACGCGCACGGCGCTCGTGTAATGTGCGAAAGCCGCCTCGTGATAGCCGAAGAAATCGCGGATCTCGCCGGCCGTAACGTGGATGTCGGCCTGGTCCGGTTTTATCGCGAGCGAGCGGTCCAGGTAATCGAGCGCTTCCCGTTTTTTGTTAAGCGTGATGAGGATGTGCGCCATTGTATTGGCCGCGTCGTAGAGTGACGGATTGAGGTCGAGCGCGCGTTCGAGGTTCTCCAGCGCCGCCGGGTACATTTCGGCCTTAAACTGGATGCTTCCCTTGCGGTAATAGTACTCCCAGCCGGCGCATTCGGCGTTTCCGATACCGGCGAGCGAAATTATTAGCGCGAGCACGCAATTTATTATTGACTTTTCGAACATGAATTTTATAAGTGAACTCGCTTCAAAGTGGTCAGGTAGCTCAGTCGGTAGAGCAGAGGACTGAAAATCCTCGTGTCGACGGTTCGATTCCGCCCCTGACCACATCTTACCTCTTTTCCTTCCGAACATCCGGTTTTCCCCGCCACGTCGCATTTATTATCGGCCGGTGGGGCGGCTATTCCGGTAACTTTCGTTTATTTCAGAAACCCCGTCAAAAGGCTTGAAATCGACCGCGCGGCATGACAGGCTGTTCGTTCAGGCGCGTGTGGCCCCAGGGGGGGCGGGGATTTTCCATACTGGAGGATTCGCATGAAAGTTTTGCGTTCGGCATTGAAAATAACGGGGATTGCGCTCGCGTCGTTGTGCGCGCTTCTCATAA
>JADFDB010000072.1 GCA_018263175.1 Spirochaetota bacterium | reverse complement strand
GGATAGCGTAGCGTCGGTGCATACCATGGAACTAAGGCCGGTATTCCTTCGCCACAGGCGGGGGAATACCCGATAATCTCAGGATTCGCGGCAAGCCTCATGTTTCGTCAAGCCGAGGAGGGGGCCGGGAGCGTGGATAGTGCAACGGGCGTTGATGGCGTAAAACGGTGAATCGGTGCAAGGAGCGCGTATCGTATTCTGGTGGAATTCATGCTTTACTAAAGCCCTTTGGACAAAAGAGAAAGAGGATGTATGCAAGGTGGGAAAATAGGGTTGACGCGTCGGTCGGTGAGAATTCTGATCTTCAGAATGTCGGGGTTGCCGCGGATCCGAAAGGGCACGGGTTCCCGGACAGGGCGGCAGGCCCATGCACAAGGGGTGAGACCTATAAAACATGGACGAATATCTCAGATCATCGTGGTTCATAAGGGCCGTCTTCATGGTGCGTACATTTGTACGGTATCATCTTTTTTTTAAAAAGAGGTTCGCCTGCATGACGGCCAACCCGTACGTGTGGGGCATCTGGAATGTCGAGGTCTTCGGGCCCAACATCAGCATCGGCAGGAACGTGGTGATAATCGGGGCGGAGTCGGCGCGCACGAGGCTCACCACGGTCAAACTGGGCGGCTACGAGGGGGCCATCGAGATCGGCGACAACGTCCTCGTGATGGCCGGCGTGCGCGTGTCGAGCGCGTCGAAGATCGAGATCGGCGATGACTGCATGCTCGCCAATTACTGTTACCTTACCGACGCGGACTGGCACGGCATCCACGACCGCACGCAGATCGTGGGGAAGACCGTGCCGATTGTGCTCGAGAAGGGCGTATGGATCGGCGATTCGGCAATTGTCTGCAAGGGGGTGCGGATAGGCGAAAACTCGATCGTCGGCGCCGGCTCGGTCGTCAGAAAAAACGTCCCGGCGAACGTGGTCGTTGCCGGAAACCCCGCGCGTATAGTCAGAAGGCTCGATCCCGCCAGGGTGGTGACGATGGGGGCGTTGTACGAAAAGATGGGAGGGCCGCCGGTTTGAAGATCTGCATGCTGTGCTACAGGGGCAACCCGTACAGCGGGGGACAGGGCATCTACCTCAAATACGTCGCCGAGGAGCTGGTTCGCCAGGGGCACGAGGTGCACGCCATCGTCGGTCCGCCCTATCCGGCACTGATGGACGGCGTTAAGATGCACTACATCCACAATAACGAGTATTATGTCCGCAAGGGGCGGAACATTCTGAAGCCGGGTGCGCCTTTCGATATTCTTCGCCCCCTGAATTCGTATGAATACCTCAGCACCAGGCTCGGGGCCTTTTCCGAAATCAGCGCGTTCAGCTTCCGGGCGTTTATGAAGATACGGGAACTCTTAAAGGAAACGCGCTTCGACGTTATACACGACAACCAGTGTATCGGCTATGGCCTGCTCCTGATGCGCAGTTTCGGCATACCGGTGATCGCGACGATCCATCACCCGCTGTCGGTCGACCTCGAAAACGTGATCGAGCGCGCGTCCTCCTTCACGAACAAGATGAAGGGGGTGATGTTTTACCCCGTTTTGATGCAGCAACTCGTCTCCAGGCGCCTGGACCATATTATAACGGTGTCCGAGGACTCGAAGCGCCGGATACACGCCGATTTCGGCGTTCCCATGGGGAAGCAGACGGTGGTGTATAACGGGCTCGACGATTCCATATTCCGGCCCATGGCCGGGCTCGCGAAGAAAAAAGGGAAGATCGTCTTTGTGGGAAACGTCGAAGACGGCAAAAAGGGCTTCGTCTATTTACTAAGGGCGCTCCCGATGATAAAAAGCGATGTGCATCTTACAGTCGTGGACGGCGGCTCGCCGCACCGAAGGGTGACGGGGGCACTTATCGACAGGCTCGGGCTCTCCGGCCGGATAGAGTTCACCGGGAAGACGGACATGGACGCGCTGGTGCGGCATTACCGTGAGTCCGAGCTCGCGATCGTGCCGTCGGTCTACGAGGGCTTCGGGTTCCCCGCCGCCGAGGCCATGGCCTGCGGTGTGCCGGTTATTGCGAGCGACGGGGGAGCGCTCCCCGAGGTGGTTGGGGACGCGGGGGTGCTCGTTCCGGCGCGCGATGAGCGGGCGCTGGCGGAGGCGATTGACGCGCTCTATGCGGATACAGCGCGCCGGAAGGTCCTTGCCGTGGAGGGAAGGGCCCGGGTGCTCCGCGAGTTCAACTGGCGCCGGGCCGTGGAAAAGATGGTGGGGGTGTACCGCGATTTCGTGTAAGCGGTTTACTGGACGTTTACGATTTTGGCGCCCTTGCCCAGATTGATTTTAAGCACGCTCGACGCGTCCATCCTGACACTGTACCGTATTTCTGAAAAGCTGAAGGACAATCTCCCGCCGCTGTCGGGGGCAAGCATTCGTATTTTTCGGTAAAAAAGCGCCCCGCCCTCCCGTCGCGGTTTTTCGAGGTAAAACTCCGTTTTCTTTCCGCTCGACTTGCTGATAAAGAGTATCCTGTCCGGAAGGTCGTTCTTGAAGCTGATGGTCTGGAAATAGTCTTTGTTTTCAATCAGCAGATAGCACCGGTCGCGGTCGTTCTCCTCTATGAGTCCCTGTTTGATGGTATAGCCGTCGAGCAGGGGGATCCGGCCGGCGGCGAATGGATAGATGAGCGCGAAGTCGATATCGACCGCGGCGTAATTTTTCAGGCTTATCGTCTCCACGCTGTCGAGATAAAGCGTTTTTTCGGCGGGGAAATAGAGTTTGAGTGAGTTGCCGTCCTGGACCAGAATGGTCAGAGGGCTTTTAAACACGATGTCGAAAAATGTATACCGGGCCATCCGGGGGTTCCTGTTGTACAGGGCCTCGCCGATGGAATTGAACTTGTTCTTGCCGAAGATCCCCTCCACGGTGAATTGCGCGGAATAGGAATCGATCGCCTTAGCATTGATCTCCTGCACGATGCCGAGCAGGCGGCGTGAGCGTTCGATGTCGGAAGCGCTGACGCGTTTGTCCTGTTCGGGCGGCGTGCTCGCACACGAGGCCATGAAGGCCGCGGCGATTAGTATGGCACAGGTCGATGCCGCGAACAGATGGGTCCTCGTCATTGTCGTCCACCTTTATTGAAGACGGGATTTGGCTTCAGTGCGTTTCTTCTCTACAGCGTGGTCCTTCTTGATCTTCAGCGACTTGTCCCAGTATTCGACCGCCTTCCGAACGTCCCCCATCTCGAGATAGGTGTCGCCGATATGATCGAACACGACCGCGTCGGGACTGTCTTCCTTTGCGAGCTCCTTTTCGGCTTCCAAAAGGTTTTTGAGCGCGAGATCGAACTGACTTTTACGGAAATAGGCCCATCCGAGGGAGTCGAGGTAGGCTCCGTTGGAGGGCTCGTATTCGAGTGCCTTCTTGATGAGTTCTATGGATTCCTCAAGCTTCATGTTGTTGTCGGCGTACAGGTAGCCGAGAAAGTTGTAGGCACGCGCGCTTTTCGGATTGTATTTTATGGATTTCTTGAGCGCCTCGATGGTGTCATCGAGCCTGCTCTGTTTTTCGAGCACTGTTGCCAGATAAAAATAATAGGTATCGTTCTCCTCCTGGAGCTCAATGGCCCTTTTGAAATGACGTTCAGCCCCGCTGAAATTGTCGCGCTGTGAATCGATCAGTCCCTTGAAGAAGTGCGGCCTGGAGTTTTCCGGATCGAGGGTGATGGCCCGGTCGAGGTATTCCGCCGAGCGTGCGAAATCGTTTTTAAGGCTGTAAAGATATCCCATGTGGATGAGGATGTCCGGTGTCGGCTTGAGCTCGTGGCATTTACGGTAATAGACCAGGGCGAGCGACAGGTCGCCGGTCTCCTCGCAGGTCCGCGCCAGATAAAAATAGATTTCGGGGACATTGTCCTTAACCGCGAGCGCGTGGAACAGGTTGTCCTTGGCGAGGTCGTAGAGTTTTGCCTGGAACAGCAGTGCCCCCGCCGTGAAATATTCGCTGAGGGCGCTCGCCTTGTCGTCGCGGCGCAGCGCGATCCGGGCCAGCGCGATATGGGGCGATATATAAGCGGGGTTCTTTTTCAGAATGTCCCTGAGGGCCTTTTCGGACTCCCGATCATTTTTCATCAGTTCATTGTAGAGCGCCGTGCCCAGCGCACCCTCGATCATGCGGCTGTTTCTCAGTTTTTTCAGATGCGCGATGGCGCGGTGGTCGCCCTTGAGGTAGTAGATGCGGCCCATCACCGCGTTCAGCTTGGCGTTGTCGGGAAATTTTTCGAGGTAGAGATGAGCGTATCGCCGCGCCTCTTCGAGCGCGTACTGGTCCATGTAGATGAGCGCGAGCACGTAAACGGCCGAATGGTTGTCGGGATTGATTTCAATGCAGCGCTCGAAGCTTTTGATCGCCCGCTCGGTCTGGTTCTTCGAATAATAGATGTGTCCCAGGTAATAATGGGCGTACTCCAGGTAATAGTCCTCAACGGGCTCGGAGGCGGCGAGCTCTATGATGTTTCTCATATACACCGATGCCCTGTCCCAGTTTTTCAACTGGGTGTAATAGAGGTTTCCGAGGGTGTAGTGGATATGGACCAGTTCCGGGCGCTGCTCCAGGAGGGCATCGAGGGAGGAGGCGGCCTTCTCGTAGTTCCTGAGGTTGGCGTACAGGTTGAACTTGAGCTCGTAGGGGCGGATGTACTGGGGATTTTTGCCGATCGACCGGTCGGCGTAGTTCACCGCTTTTTCGTAGTCATTGATGCGGTAATAGCACTCGGCGATCTGGTAGTACACCTTGTCGAGTTCGGTGTCGTAGCCGGCGGCGTCCATGAAGTTCTCGATTGCGCGTGGATAATCGCCCGCGGACTTGTAATAGAGTCCTTTGCTGAAATAGGCCCAGTCGGCCTGAACGACCTGGAGCCTGCCGTCTGGTTTCTGCGCGGTTTGCATGGCTGCACAATGCAGAAGAATGAGCGCCGACAGGGGCGCGAGGGCGAGTCTTTTCATTGACGGGAGATCCTTCAGTTCATTTTTATCAAAGATAGCGGCGCGATGGAATATTGTCAAATCTAAATGCCGCCCCGGAAACGGGACCGCCACACCGGAGCGGCGGGTACGGTGCCGGGACGCAGTACCTTCCCGCCCCTTATCGCTTTTTACCCCGGCGCGGCACCGCTTTTGTGTCTTTCGAGGGGGATGCTTCGCTTTCAATCTCGAAAACGGGGATGGTCGCCGTACTTGCCGGGGTCTTTCGATTTCCGAAAACAAGGCCCCGTATGTCCTCGAAGATGTTGTAGAGAACGGGTGTGGCGAAGAGGGTGATGAGCGTGCCGAAGGCCAGGCCCCATGCCATCGCGAGCGCCATGGGCTTGAGGAACGGGTCATTGCCGCCGATCCCGTACGCGGTCGGCAGCAGGCCCAGCACGGTGGTAAGCGAGCTGAGCAGGATCGGGCGCACGCGCTTGGCTCCGGCCTCGATCGATGCGTCGAAGGCCGGCATCCCGCTCGAGCGGGCGACGTTGATGAAGTCGAGATAGACAATGGAGTTGTTAACGACGACGCCGGCCAGGCCCACGATCCCCATTATCCCCAGAAATGAAAGCGGGAGACCGTGGAAAAAGAACACCCAGACCACCGCGAGAAAGGACAGCGGGATGATCCCCATGATCGTAACCGGGTGGACCAAAGATTTGAAAAGCGCGACCAGAATTATGTAGATGGCGAGGGCCGCTATGAGGAACGAGCGGTTGAGGTTGGCCAGTGATTCACGGGTGTCCTTGAACTCGCCCGCGTAATCGACCGTGTAGCCCTGAAAACGCTCTTCTATGCCGGCGAAGTGTTTTATGAGGAGCCTGTTTACGTATACCGAGGTGACGTCTTTCGCCTTCTCGTCGATGTCGGCGGTGACGGTGATGGTGCGTCTCCAGTCTTTGCGCGTGATGAACGACACGCCCCGGCTGCGCTCCAGGCGCGCGATCGACTGCAGCGGTATGAGATTACCCATTCTGTTGGCGACCTTGATCCTTCCGATGCTTGCGATGTCGTTTCTGAGTGACTTCGGGAAAATCACCCGGATGTCGATTTCCTCGTCCGTCTTCTTGATGCTGGTGGCGATGGTGCCCTCGTAGCAGGAACGCACCGTGGAGGCGATATCGTAAACGCTGATGCCCGTAAGCGCGGCGGTCTTGTCGTTGATGTGTATCCGTATCTCCTCTTTGCCCTCCTCGAAGTTGTCTTTGATGTCCTTGAGCCCCTTGATCGTGCCAAGGTAGGCGCGGTACTCGTCGGCGATTTTTTTCAGCACGTCGAAATCATCACCCTTTACCGTTACCGATACCGGCATGCCGGTGGGGGGGCCGTTGCGGACATATTTGAATTCGAGCTTCTTGAAGCCCTTGAGGTCGCGGCTTTTTGCGCGCACCGAGTCGATGATGGCGTCGGCCTGCCGCTTGCGGCCCTCTTCGGGCGTGAGGTAAACGATGATAATTCCGTATTTCGATCCGCGCTTGGTGTACGGGTCGTTGGGGTCCTCCTGGATGATGCCCGCCCTGGAGGTAAAGCTCTCGAGCTCTGTCTTCGGCAGCTCCGCGATAATTTTCTCGATCGAGCCGAGTTTTTCGCTCATCTCCTCCACGCGCGTGCCGGTGGGGGCCTCGGCCTTCACCGTGAAGCGTTCGATCCCGCCCGCCGGGAACAGTATGAACTTGACCTTGAAGGCGGCAAACGCGACCGTGATGATGAAAAACACGGTGATGATGCCGACGAAGCGATAGCGTCTGGCGACGACTTTCCTGAGCAGGGAGACGTAGCCGCTTCGCAGCCGGCGAAACACGGCCCCGCCCTCCTCCTCGGCGAGCGAGACGAGCGATTTACGCCGTTTCTGCATGTCGTGGATCTGCGGAGGAAGGAAAAAAACCGATTCGATCCATGAGGCCACGAGCGCGACCGATACCACCGCGGGCAGCGTCCATATAAATTTGCCCATAATCCCGGACATGAACATGAGCGGCGCGAAGGAGGCGATCGTGGTGAGAATTGTGGCGGCGATCGGCATCATCACCTCCGAGGCGCCCTTCGAGACCGCGTCGCGCAGGCTCCAGCCCTCCTCGAGATGGCGGTAGATGTTGTCCGACACGACGATGTTATTGTCCACGAGCATTCCGAGGGCCATGATGAGGCCGAACATGGACATCAGGTTGATGCTGACGTTCGCGTAGGCCATCCAGATGAAGGTGAGGAGCATCGAGAACGGGATGGCGAGCGCGGTGAATATCGAGATGCGCCAGCCGTACGAGAGGATGAGCGAGATGATGACGAGAGCGAAGCCCTGTATCCCGTTGCTGACGAGGACATCAAGGCGACGCTTTACGAAATACGAAAGGTCATTGTTGATTACGAGCTCGTACTCTTTCGGGAGAATCTTTTTAAAGCGATCGAGCTCACGGTTTATTGCCTCTACCAGGGTGATGATGTCCGCGGACTCCTTTTTCAAAATGGTGAGGGTGACCGACCGGCGGCCGTCGGACTTGTTGATGATCTTCGCCTCCTCAAACGAGTCACGCACCATCGCAACGTCCGCCACGCGCACCCAGTTGCCCATGTCGTTGGCGCGGATGAGGATGTTCGAGATATCGGCGGCATCGGAGACTTCTCCGATCGTCCGCACGAGGATCTCTTCATCGTTTTCCCATACGAGGCCGCCCGGAAAGTTCAGGTTTTTTCGGGCGAGCGCGAGTATAATGTCGTTCATGGCGATATGGTATTCGTCGAGGAGGCGGGGATTCACCTCGACGATCATCTCACGGTCCCGGTAGCCCATCCGGTCGACGCGGGCCGTGCCGTTTATCTCGAGGATGCGATCTTCGAGTATCTTGGCGAATTTTCTGATTTCGAACTCGTCCGCGTCGTTTTTTAAATCGTCTTTCTTAATGATGGCGATGTCGAGTACCGGCTGCTGGGCCGTGGTAAGCTCGGTGACCAGCGGGTCCTCGGCGTCGTCGGGGAGGTCCTGAGTGCGGTCGAGTGCGTTTTTTATGTCGTTGATCGTCTTGTCCTTGTTGACAAGATCGGGATCGAGCTTGACCACCACCACCGAGCGAGCCTCGAGCGAATTCGAATAGAGCTCTTCGATGCCGTCGATCTCCCGGAGCTGGTCCTCGACCGGGATGGTGACGTGTTTTTCGACGTCTTCCGCCGTCGCGCCGGGGTAGATGGTGCTTACCACGAGGTAGTCGAAATCGATCTTGGGGAAGGCCTCGCGGTTGGCGCTGAACATATACATGAGGCCGGCGATGAATATGCCGGCGGCCAGCACGTTGACGAACAGGGAATTGTCGATAAAAAACTCGATGATGCGTTTCATCGGGCTACCTTCCGGTACTACGAGGATGCGGCACTCGAACCGTCCGCGGTGTGAATAATGCATCCGTTTCGCGGAATGTTCGATGCCGCAACAGTCGTACGTCAAGCAATAAATGGGTGCGGATATAAGCGCAAAAAATACTTGCTTGAAAATTTATTGAACGAATAGCACCATAGAACACGCCCCGGACGGACCGAAAGGGAGGTTCTCCTTCATGGAGGAAGCTCGTGGTGCCATACAGATCAATGATGGTGGTGCTCAGGGATGAGCGCTAAAGCGGCGGTGGTACATGGCGTTTGCTGAATGCGTCGGCTCATCGGATTGCCTGAAGGTGCTCGCGCTCGACGACGACAGGCTCGTGCGCAAGGTGCTCGAGGACCTGCTCGGAAAGGAGCATGAATTTCGCGCGGTGGGGACCTGTGCCGAATTCAACGACATCGTGGTGGGCTTCAACCCCGACGTTCTGCTGCTCGATCTCGTGCTGCCCGATGGAGACGGTCTCGATATATGCAGGGAGCTCAGGGCAAACAGCCAGTTTGAAAAGCTCTTTATCCTCATGCTGACCGCCGCCGACCAGAAACAGTACATAGAACAGGGCTATGCCGCGGGCGCGAACGATTATATCCGAAAACCCTTCGTCCCCTTCGAGGTGAAGTCCAAGATACTCAATTGTAAAAAGATCATCACCTACCAGAACAAGCTCTACTCGGCATTCAATTATCAGCTCGAGTTTTCGAAGCGTCTTTACCGGCTCAACAGACTTATCCAGGCCAATGTCAATGTGTCCGATATCGGCGAGCTCATACGCGAATTCGAGTCGTTCAACGAGATTGTCGATGCCGGCCATATCGAGGTCGTCCTGATGCAGGAGGGTGAGGCGTCGTTCCTGCTTAAAAAATCCTTCGAGAAAGACCGTGCGTTTCTGAGTTACGAGCAGATACGAAACAAGATAAAGCTCTTCGACGAAAAAAACCTTTCGATGACCTCGATCAAGATCCGATCCGGCGGGAAGGATCTGTATTGCTGCATTGCACCGATCGCCTTCAATCATGCCGTGTCCGGCTTTCTCGTGCTGCAGCGGGACATTCCCTTCGACCGGGAAGAGCGCAATATGATTACCCTGTGCACGGATTTCATGGACATCATGCTCGAGCGCCTGATTGCGCAGAAGGAGCTCGGGCGGCGGTACGACCTCTACCGCTCGGAGATCGCCAAGGTGAGGGCGATCCAGGTCTCGTTCCTGCCGGACTTCAAAAAGATCGAAGGTTACGACGTGACGTCGATTTTTCTTCCGGCGGAGGACATATCGGGTGATTTTCTGGATGGATTCTTCCTCGACGACGACGTGTACCAGTTTGTGCTGTGCGACGTCTCGGGCCACGGGGTGGCGTCGTCGTATATCGGCAACGAGATCCGTTCGCTCTTCCGGACCTTTTCGCTCAGGAAGTTCTCGCCGGCCTTCATCATCGGGGCGGTGAACGGGATCGTATCGCGCGACATCTCGGGATTGTATTACTTCGGCACCGTGGTTGTCTGCCAGATCAATATCAGGACGGGCGAAGCGCGGTTCTCCTCGGGCGGGCACCCGCCGGCGATATTCTGCAAATCGGGCGAATCCTCGTACACGCTCCTCAATAAAACGGGGCCGCTTGTCGGCTTTTTTGAGAAAGGCGATTTCAAGGATACCGAATTTTTGATGAAAAGCGGTGATGCGCTGCTTCTCTACACGGACGGCATCACCGAAACCTTTTCCACGGACGGAAAGGATCTCTATGGGGAGGACAGGCTGGCCGAAAACTTTCTCGACTGTGCCGCGCTCCCGTCGCAGGAGATCGTGCGAACGATCGTGAGCTCGGTCGGCGAGTTCAGCGGCTACGCGCTGCAGGAGGACGATATTACGATGATCTGCATTAAGAGGATTTAGGCTGCTTTCTTCGAAAGGCCGAAAGCCGGAAGTCCTCGATGATGGCTCCCGCGGAGTTTTTAACCTCGAGGATGGCCCCGTAACCCGTCAGGCTCGAAAAGTCAACCGCAAGTTTCGTTCGGCTACGCCCCTCCGATGGAAGCCGGTCGAAGCGGACCGGCGTCTCCCACTCCTGCCGGCGCTGTGACAGCAGCTCGTCGCAGAAATCGGTCACGTCGTGCAGCAGAAAGGCCGATTCCTTCAGATAATCGTTTCGGTCCCTTTCGGCCTCCAGGCCGCCGGCCGGGTTGGTTCGCGAGAGTACCGCGCTGTGGTCGAGAATGCGGCGTGAGTGCCTGCGGCCGGCCGGAAGGGCGAGCACGGAGACGGCATCCTTGAGGCGGTTAAGGCGATCGATATGCTCCGGTTCATCGATGAGCACCCTGAGGATGGGCAGACGATGCAGCGCGAAATCCTGCATGGCCCCGTAGAAATGGACCATTTCGAGATCGGCGTCCGGATGAAAATAAATGGCCGGGTATTTACGAACGCGCTCGGCGTTTTGCTCCATGATGTCGTCGACCATCTTCGAGAAGGGTTTTTCGCTCTTCTTTTTTTCATACTTCTCGCGCATTTTTTCGAAGTTGGCGATTTCGGCGAGGGCGAACGCCTCCATGTTCATGCCCCTGTCAACGGCCATGGCGTGCCGCTGTTCGAAGGCCTCGATGTTGAACCATGCCCGGCTGTGCTTTTGGCCGTACTCCCGGTATTTATCGCGGAGTTTTCCGATTAAAAGCTCTATTTCTTTCGCGGAGATTGACATTTGACCCGATGCATTAAAAAAAGTGTTTACGCGGCTCCATGCTGGGGATACTTTTCGATTATTGCAATCACTATACGGTTTGCCGGCGCCGTCTCCGGCATTCTCTCCAGAGGATACGATGGGATTTACCTACAGGGGCGCGGGGGTCGACGTTGACGGCGGCAGCCGCTTCGTCGGCCGGATCGCTCCGCTCGTCAAGGCGACCTTCAGCGACCGGGTCATCACCGATATCGGCGGCTTCGGTGCGCTCTACAAAGGCTCTTTTCCCGGGATGAGCGATCCGGTGCTCGTCTCCGGAACGGACGGCGTGGGGACCAAGCTCAAGCTGGCCCAGTGGATGAACAAACACGACACGATCGGAATCGACGTGGTGGCCATGTGCGTGAACGACCTGCTGGTCTCGGGCGCGGCCCCGCTCTTCTTCCTCGACTATATCGCCTGCGGTAGACTCAACGAGGACGTCATGGTACGGGTCGTCGGCGGGATAGCCGAGGGCTGCCGCATCGCCGGCTGCAGCCTGATCGGCGGCGAAACGGCTGAGCACCCGGGGGTGATGCAGGCCGACGATTACGACATCGCGGGTTTCGCCGTCGGGGTCGTCGACCGGCCGAAGATCATCAATGGCGGGAGCATACGGCCGGGCGACGTGATTCTGGGGCTTCCATCCTCGGGCGTGCATTCCAACGGCTTCTCGCTGGTGCGCAAGCTCCTCTTCGAAGTGAAAAAATACACGCCCGAGTCCAGGGTGGCGGATCTCGCCGTTCCGCTCGGCGAGGCCCTGCTCGAGCCCACGCGTATCTACTGCCGGGGCGTGCTCGAGTGCCTCGAAAAAGGCGCAAAGATCAAGGGGATGGTGCACATCACCGGCGGCGGTTTTTACGAGAACATCCCGCGCATACTGCCCGGAGGGACCGCCGCGGTCATCGACCGATCGAGTTTCACGCCGCCCCCCGTGTTCGCGCTGATTCAGCGGGAGGGCCAGGTCGAGGAACGGGAGATGTTCACGACGTTCAACATGGGAATAGGACTGATGATGATGGCCGCCGGGGCCGATGCGGACGGGCTGGCCGGAATGCTCCGGGACGCCGGCGAAAAGCCCGCAATAATCGGAACGGTGAAAGAGAGGACCGGCGACGCGGTCATACTTGTCTGAGCGCGCGTGCACTAAGGCGAGGCGTGACGCGATGTACCGGAAGGATATG
>JADFDB010000071.1 GCA_018263175.1 Spirochaetota bacterium | reverse complement strand
TGGCACCGACGTCCTCGTTGTTTCGAAGCGACGCGATCACCATGCGTGCGCCTTCCGACTTGCGCCCCGTTTTGATGAGCGACAGCCCCTTGAGGCGGAGTAGCTCGTAATCGGCCGGGTAGAGCGTCATCATGCGGTCGGCATAGCCTTCCAGCTCGTCGTAGCGCTCTTCCCGGAAAAGCAGACGCGCCTTTTCGATCGATTTTATCCGGTCCTCGCCGAGGAAGCGCTGATAATAGGCCGTCAGGTAGCAGTGATATAGTTTCCGGCTGTTGTACAGGGAAACCGCGACAACCGCCGCCATGAGCACCAGGATAATGTACCGAATCTTCATCGAAGCGTTCACCACGCAAAAAGGAGATACCGTTCGATATCTCCCGTATAAAGCAGATATACCGCCTGTTATCGTCTATCGAAAGGCGGGCACAGGGCAAGGCATTTTTTGTCCTATAGCAACTTTTTCACTTTTTCGAGAAGCTCGTCGATCTTGACCGGCTTGGTGAGGAAATCGTTGACACCGGGAAGAAAACTCTGCCCCTCGTTAAGCGAGAACCGGGAATTGGTGACCTGGTTGATCGCCGTCAGCATGATTATGGGCGTCTCCCTGACCTCTTTGTATTTTGAGGTCGGTCGCGTACTCCGGATCTGGTAGGTGATCTCGAAGCCGGCCGTGTCCGTTTCCATCATGACGTCGAGTATCATGAGGTCCGGCCGCACCTCCAGGAGGTTCGCGAGGCCCTCGGCGCCGCTGTACGCTATGGATACATCGTACCCGTTCATCGAAAGAGCCTGCGAAAGGCTCGCCACGAGGTCGCTGTCGTCATCCACTAAAAGTATCTTTTTTGCCATGTCACACTCCATGGATTGAGGATTCAAGATTCAAGATTTGAAGATTAAAGATCCATGAAGCGCCCAGTCCACTCCACCTGCTCCAGCAATCTTGTAATCCCGCCATCCGTAATCTATCAATAGACTTGTTTCGTATCTTGAGGATATCGGGTTTCCCCGCGCCGCAGGCGGGGAGAAACCGGTTTAGTTCCCGATCGGGAAACAACTCTGATCTTTTAATTTTCAAATCTTCCAATCTCTTAATCTTTAAGCATCTCGTATATAACGTTGCGGTCTTCCCAGGCCTTGTTGCGCTCGTACATGTCGATCGGGAATTCCATCTGCTTGAGCTCGATCGGTGCGGCCTTCTTCTCGACCAGGCCCAGCGCCAGCGCGACGCCGTAAATGATCGCCTCGGGGCGCGGCGGGCAGCCGGGAATGTAATAATTGACCGGAACGGCCTTGTCGGCACCGCCGGTCACGTTGTAGCAGTCGAACCAGCAGCCGCCGCCGATGGCGCACGAGCCGATACCGAAGACGAGTTTCGGCGACGGTATCGCGTCGTATGCTTTTTTGACGATCGGAAGCGTGGGACGCGTCACGGCGCCGGAAACCAGCATTACGTCGGCGTGCCGCGGCGAGGCCACGAGCTTCATGCCGAAGCGCTCGATGTCGTAATAGGGCGTGAGAACGTTCAGGATCTCGATATCGCAGCCGTTACACGCCCCCGAGTTGCAGTGATACACCCACAGCGATTTGGGGAACGCCTTTTTGATCAGGTTAGCAAGCATGGCTACTCTCCCGCCTTTTCCGGCCTTTTGATTTTTTCGGTCTTTTCGTAGAGCTTCATGTCGAACTGCTCGGAGCTCACGGGCACAACGGCCCTCATCTCGAGGCTGTCATACTTGAAGCCGATCCTCGACATGCGGTCGATTGCATTGGTGATCTCGTGGTCGTAGCAGCGCCCGCAGCGCTGGCAGGTCGCCATAAAGAGCTCCATGGTTTCGTTAATGTCTTCCTTGCTGCCGGTCGCCAGCTCGTAGCTCGATGTCATGGTTATCGCGTCCTCCGGACACACGTCGGCGCAACGCCCGCAGTAGGTGCAGCGGGAGCCGTCGTACACCATGACACGAAGCTCCTGGCAGAGGTCCCGCACCAGTATGGTGCGGGCCGGGCAATGCGCCGCACAGCCGCCGCAGCCGATACACTTGTGGTGGTCCCAGTAGGGCTGTCCCCTGAAGTTCGGCGGAGCCGGACGCGGCTCGAACGGATAGCGAAGCGTCACCACACCGGGTTTCGCCACCATGAAAACCTGCTTTATCTTACTTGTCAGCCACACGGTGTTTCTCCTTGGTTTCAAAATTTAAACCAATACGCATAATCAAATCCCCTCAGCCTCCGGCAGATCCCCTTTGATAAAAGGGAGCCCCCGAGAAGGGGCGGCCCGACGGGCGGGGGATTTGACCGTCTATATCCCGTACGCCGTAAGCCCGACCGCCACGAGCGAGACGGCAATCAGCACCGCATAATACTTCACCGCCTGGTCGATGCGGAGCCTCGGGTTGGTCGAGCCGAGCAGTGAGATGAGCACAAAGACCATCAGGATCTCGACAAGCTGTACCGCAACGTCGACAACATAGTATCCCGTGTAGATGAGCGGCACGAACACCGCGACGAAAAGCGCCGCATAAAACATCTGCTTTATCATCATGTAATACTTGAAAAGGGCGAGCCCCGGCCCGCTGTATTCTATAAAAGGCCCTTCCATTATCTCGACCTCGGCCTCGGCGATGTCGAACGGCTGTCGGGCCACGAATGCCTGGAGCGCCATGAGAAAGACCACGAGCATGAGCACCATCGAGATGCCGTACGAACCGTTGAGCGAGCTCATCATGCCGGCATCGATCGCCAGGCTCTTCGCCTTCAGCGCGCCCAGTATGAAGGTCATGGCGAGCACCGGTTCCACCATGATGATGGTCACCATCTCGCGGCTGGCGCCCACCATGGCATAGGTGTTCTTGCTTGAGAGCGCCCCCAGAAGCACCGACACCCCGCCGAGCGTGAGGAGATAGATGACGGTGATAATATCCCCGTACTGCGTCAGGAAGCCCGGCGTGTATCCGAGCGGCATAAGCGACACGGCCGTAATTATCGAAGCGAGCGCCATCATCGGTGCGATCCTGAACGCCCAGTTGCCGGCCGAAAGCGTCTCCTTTCCCAGAAGCTTCAGGAGATCGTAATAGGGCTGTATAATCGGCGGGCCCATGCGGGACTGCACCTTGGCATAGAGCTTTCGCACAACACCCTCGAACAGCGGGGCGAGTGTAAGGAAAATCAGTACGTTGATCACGGCTATCAGGATATCCATACGCTTTCCTCTATCGTTTATTCCGTGAGAGCTCTTCAAGCTCGCGCTGGGAGGCCGTTTTCGCGGCACCGGAGCGAAGGTCCACTATCTCCATTCGGTCGGTGCAGGAAAAGCACGGATCGATGCTCCCGATGATGATCGGCACGTCGGCGAGCTGGTTGCCGAGAAGCATGAGCGGCACACCCTGAAGGTTCGGATACGTCGGGGCGCGCACGCGCCAGCGATCGGGCGCGTTCTCCTCGCCGGTGATCACGTAATGCACCGCCTCGCCGCGGGGGGCCTCAACCGCCATCAGGCCGTGCCGGAGGGGTGGAATCGGCGCCTCGAGCTCGGTGAGTATCGGACCGTCGTTCGGCATTTTATCCAGACACTGCCTGATGATTTTTATCGCCTCGAATGTTTCGAGCAGACGCACCAGCACGGTGGCCCATACGTCGTTGGAGTCGAAGACCGGCACGTCGAACTTCATTTCATCGTACGCGGCGTACGGAAAGTCGCGCCGCACGTCTATGTCAACGTTTCTGGCGCGCGCAACCGGCCCGACCAGGCTCCAGAGCATCGTGTCCTCGGTCGAAACGTAGCCGACCCCCTTGGTCCTTCTATGGATGGCGGAGTCGCCCTGGATGGCCTTCTTGACGGTGAGGAGCTCCTCCTCAACCTTGCCTATCACGCTCAAAATATCCTCTTTTATTTCGGGGGTGATGTCGCGCCGTACGCCGCCGATGACGATCATCCCGTAGGTCTTCCTGTTCCCGGTGATGCGCTCACCCAGCCACATGATGGGCTCGCGAATGCGCCAGGACTGCATGAACACCGTGTCGAAGCCGATGAGATGCCCGGCGACCCCGAGCCACAGGAGGTGTGAGTGAATGCGCTCGATTTCGAGCATGATGGTGCGGATATACTCGGCCCTGCGCGATATCCTGATGCCGGCGGCGAGCTCCACAGCCTGCGCATAGGTGGCGGCGTGTACCGAGCCGCAGATACCGCAGATGCGCTCGGCGACAAACGGTATCTCGTTATACGTCAACTGTGTCTGGCAAAGCTTCTCGATACCGCGGTGGGTCATGAAGCCGCGATAGTCGCTCCCCTTTATGGTCTCCCCGTCCACGAACACGGCGAAATGGGCCGGCTCGTGCAGCGTGGGATGATACGGCCCCACCGGAATAATGCTGCAGCCCTCCGGGCACTCGTCGAGCTGATAGGCCACGTCCTCGGCGGCCGGCGGCATGAGGTTCCAGGGGATGTCCTTACGGAGTGGGTGCACACCCTCGGGCCAGTCATCGGCGAGTATGAGCCGCTTGGGCTTGGGGTGAGCGGTGAATTTCATGCCGAGAAGATCCATGTATTCGCGCTCGGACCATCCCGCGTTGGGAATGTCGGGCGTGATGGAATCCATCACCGGTTTCGATTCGGGGACCGACGTGCGCAGGGCCAGGAAGATTCCGTCCCGGTCGAAGCCGAAGGTATGAATCATTCCCAGTGTCCCGTCGCGGCTGATATTGTCGTAACCGACGCTCACCAGGTAGCGGGCGCCCATGGCGATGATCCCGTTTGAAATCTCGCGCACCTTCGCGCTCTTTATATCCACGAACAGCCTCGTCGGGCTTTGTTCCTCGACGGCGACGACGGCATCCTTGAACTTTTTCTTCAAACCATTTTTGATCTCTTCAATCCCTGGCATACTGTACCTCGTTTAATAAGGATGGCCTTTCTTACGTCAGACTTGTTGCGGCTCCCGGGAATATCGGGTTTTCTCCCGCCTGCGGCGGGGGGAACCCGGCCTTAGTTCCAGGTTATGCAACAACTCTATTCCTTTACGTTCCCGCCGGTCCAATACAGGAGGTTCCTGAGCGCCGCGAACATGCTCTTGTCGCGGTACCTGGTCTTGTCGTGCAGGTCCTGATAACCGCACAGCCAGGTGGGGACCTCGCGCTCCTTCGATCCGCCCGCTCGCCGGAGAAACGCGGCAAAAGCGAACGCGGCCGCGAAGACGGCCAGGAGCACTGCCGGGACCGCCACCGACGACACCGACGAAAGCCCCGGGATACCTACCGACACGCCCATCGCCGAGTTGAAAACATGGTCCTGGACGTGCATGTTCCTGAAGGCCGCCGACACGAGCGAACCCCCGGAATCGGCGAAGATGCCGATAATCGTCCGGAAGTAGAAAAAGGGAATGAGCCCCTGGAGCAGGCAGAGCGCCGTGAGAAAAAGCTTCGGTATCAGCATGCCCGCCGGCACCTCCTTTATCTCCCTGCCGACGCCCCACTCGGCCCCGGCCGAGGTGAAGGTCATTCCGAAAAATTTCACATAACACGAAAGCGTCACCGCGCTGGTGAAGAGCGCGATGATTCCGAATATCACGAGGAAAGGCGCCTCACCTCCGGCGAGGAGCGACGTCGACACGAGCGTCCACTTGCTCGCGAACCCGCTGAAGGACGGCACGCCGGATATCGAAAGTGACGCGATCCCCGCAACGACGGCGGTGACGGGCATAAGGTTGATGAGTCCCCCGAGCTTGTTGAGGTCCTTGGTCCCGGTGCTGTAGAGCACGCTGCCGCTGGTCAAGAAGAGCAGCCCTTTGAAGACCGCATGGTTCAGCACGTGGTAGATGACACCGACGAGCGCGATAAGCCCGAGCATCTGAAGCGTAGCGCTTTCGGCGTTCACCATGAACAGCGCCGCGCCGATACCGAAGATGATATAACCGATCTGCCCTATCGATGAGTAGGCGAGCAGCCGCTTGGACTGGCTCTGCTTCATGGACTGAACGGTGCCGATGAAGAGCGTAACCACGCCGAACGACGCGATGAGCGCGCCCCAGAATGCGCCGCTGAAGTGAAAGGTTTCGGTATGCGGCACCATCCAGAAAAAGGTGCGGATTATTCCGTACACACCGGTCTTTATCATCACGCCCGAAAGAAGCGCGCTGATCGGGGACGGCGCGATGGAGTGCGCGTCGGGCAGCCACATCTGGCCGAATGGAAACACCGCCGCCTTGAAGCCGAAGCCCAGGAAGATGAGCCCGTAGACCAGGTACGGCACCGCGCCGTGCGCGCCTCCCAGACTGCGGGTGACGGCATGTATCGAATCCCCCATCGAGGTGCCGGCGATAAAGGCCGCGGCGACGATGAATACCCACGCGAGCTCCATCAGGAATAGATACTTGTTGGCGGCCCTGACTATTTCAGGCTTTCGATGCTCGAAACGCACCAGAAAATAGCTGGTTATCGTCATCGCCTGCCAGGCAATGGTGAAACCGGTGCTGAGGTCGTCCACGGTGACGATGGCGGCCATCCCGAGCACAAAGATCGGATAATTCCCATAATAGCTGCGCAAGCCGTAGTCGTCGTAGTGCTCCATATACTCGATCGAGTAGAAGGCGCTGACGATCGCCATGAGGGCGATGATGCCCAGAAAGAACCCGGCGAAGGCATCCAGTAGAAAATAGATATTGAGCGGCCCCACCGATACGAGCTGCGTCGGGAGGCTCTTCACGAAGATGACGCTGTAGCTGATCGAAAGAAGGATGGCCCCCGCAACCGCAACGAAGAAGAAATTGAGCCAGCCCGCCAGCTTTCGCTTTTCGGCGGTAAACGGCACAACGACCGCCGAACAGAGAAGTATCGCCATCGCGAGAATCAGTTTGCCATAAAGGTCACTCATACACATGCTCCTTCGGGGTGCTGTTTAACTGCTTCAAGAAATATGCCGCCGAGCGTGTCGGCGCTCTTTTTTACGGCCTCTGAAAGCCCCTCGCCGAAATCGAGATTCTCCGGCTCGATACCGAGGAGGTAGGTCTCCTTGCCGCGCTCCCGCCAGATCGATTCCGAAAGGCGCAGCGAGAGCTTGTGGGTGGAATAGTCGTTCAGGAGATCTCCGATCTCGGAAAAGCTCCCGAACATCACGTCCCCCGGCCTTCCGCCGAAACGCACCGCGTCGATCACAATGATGCTGTCCCAGCCGCCTTCGGCGATCTCGAAGGCGTGGCTCTCGATGATGTCCTCGGCGTTGATCAGGTGCGCGCGGCCATTCACGCCGGCGGCACAAAGCGCCTCGACGAGGACCACGCCGGCGCCGTCATCGCCGAGCAGGGTGTTTCCCATGCCCACGATGCAGGCCCTGCCTGAAAGGACGCTTCGTATGTCGTCGACGATGCTCATCGCTTTTCTTTCCCGTTATCACCATGCCGCGCCGGCGGGCGATTATATCTCCTCACCGAGGGTCTTGATCTGTCGGTAGGTGTACACCGGCCCGTCGGTGCAGACGAGCGTCCTTCCCACCGCGCAGTGCTGGCACTTGCCCACACCGCACTTCATGTGCCGCTCGAGCGTCGAATAGATGTTCTCGTCGGAGAGACCGCGTTTCATGAGCTCGCCGATCACGGTGTTGAACATGACCGGCGGGCCGCATACGAAGGCGATGGTGTTCTCGATCGGAAGGTTCGCCTTGTCGAACAGCGTGTGCACGAAGCCCGTCTCTCCCTTCCAGTCCGGCGTCGGAACGTCGACCGTGATGTAGGTTTCAAAGCCGTCGAAGCCCTGCCACTCCTTGAGGTTCTCCTTGTACATGAGGTCGTCGGGCGTACGCGCGCCGTGAAGCACAAGCACCCGCCCGAAATCCTTCTTGTATTGCAGCGCGTGGACGATGGACGAGCGGAGCGGGATGAGACCGATTCCTCCCGCCACGTACACCAGGTTCTTGCCCTTGAATTCGTCGAAAGGAAACCCGTTGCCGAACGGCCCGCGCAGTCCCACCTTGTCGCCGGGCTTGAGCGCGTGCAGGGCGCTCGTCACCTTGCCGACCGTGCGCACCGTTATGTGAAAACGGTCGTTCTCCGGGCTTGGCGGCAGCGAAACGGCGAACTCGCCCGCGCCGAATATTGTGCACATTATGAACTGCCCGGACCGGTACTTGAAATTATTCCATATCTCCTTGTTGTCGATCGAAAGGTAGAAGGTCTTCACCTCGCGAATCTCGTCCCTGATCTCCTCGATCGTGGCGACCTCGGGTACGGTGACTATCTTTCCGTTCTGGATGTTCAATGTCTGGCTCATACGCTTCCCCTACCTCGTTATTTCCCTTCTGACATAGGTCACGACGTTCGGCAGACCGATATCGCCGGGGCACACCCAGGCGCAGCGGCCGCATCCGACGCAGCCCGGCCTGAGATATTTCTTCATCTGCGAGTAAGAAAGCTTGCAGAAGAACCGCTTGTTGCGGCGGTCCTCAACGGGTTTGCGGGGATTGTGTCCGCCCGCCATGCGCGAATAGCCCTCGTACGAGCACGAGTCCCACGTGCGGAGCCGGTCCGCGCAGCCGGCGCATTCCGGATTGCTCACATCGGCGATGTTGAAGCACGAGCACGACGGGCACACGAAGGTGCAGGCCCCGCACTCGAAGCACTGGTCGCCTATGTATTCCCAGACCTCCTCCTTCGCAAAGCCGGTGGTCACGCGGTTCATCACGCGCGATATCCACGCCTTGGAATCGACGGCGATGTCCTCGAACATGGCGATGGATTTGTCGACCTTTTCGTTTTTCAGCGCGAGATGAGGGTCGCCCGCCGGAGCGAGCCCGAGCTTCGCCGCCAGCGCCGCCCCCTTCTCGGAACCGACCTCCACGAGGAATTCGCCGCCGAGATCGGTGAGGTTGAGGTCGTATCCCTCCTTCGCCGCCGGGCCGCTGTCAGTACACACGCAGAAGCACTGCTTGAAGGGAGTGATACAGGTGTTGGTGACGATGAACATCTTCTTCCGGTGATTCAGATACACCTCGTCGACAAACTCCTGGCCCATGAAGAAGCGGTCCAGGCAGAGCATGCCGGCCAGGTCGCAGGGGCGCAGCCCCACCAGCGCCTTCGGGACGACTCTGTAATCGGGCTCCATCTTTACCGCGTTCTTCGTCCTGTCGTATTCGTACGCCAGGATGCGTTCCATCTGCGGAAAAACGACCGCCTTGGGCGGATTGGACGGGATCGGGGCCGCGAGGTTGATCTCGGCAAGGTCTTCCACCCGATCGAAGAAGGTCTGTCCCGAGCTCTTCTCGATCATGGGACCGTATACCTCATATTCCCGGCTGAGCTCCTGTGCGATTTTACCGACGTCGGCTTTCTTGATAAGGAACATGGTCATACCTTCTCAATCCTTACTGGAATCGTTGCGTCTTCACCCTGTTTGAGAACCTCCGTGTGTCCCAGCAAAAACCTCGATATCATTTCCTGAACGAAATACGGCGCGTACGCGGTGTTGGGCCTCACGTCGTCCGACACCCTGGCGGCCACCCGCATCTCGCCGTGAGGGGAAACCACCCGCACCGGCCAGCGGTCGCGCACGCCGATCTCCTTTGCGCTCTGCGGACATATCTCCACGTAGCCATCCGGGTAGTCCATGAGCGTCGCGTTGTATTCGCGCATCGGGATGTGCGTCTTCTTCATTAGATTGTTCTGGTGCCAGAAGTGCTGCGCCTTGCCGACCATGAGCAGGAAGGGATACTGCTCCTTCGCCGACGGCACCTCGAAGACATCACTGACCTTGTAAAAAGAGAGCTTGCGGCCCGCCTTCGCAACATCGAACCGGCCGGTTCCCTTCGGGTTCTTTTCATTGACCGGCCACTGCATGCCGAAGCCGCTCGAAAGCTTCGCGTGCGAGACCCCCGCATACGGAGGAGTGAGCCGCGCGATCTCTTCCATGACATCGGCGACCTTCGCGTACGTCCAGGCCTGGCCCGCCTTCCCGGCGATCATGGTATAGAGTTTCCAGCCGGGGAGCAGTCCCTCCTCGGGCTCGATCTTCTTCATCGAAAGCTGGATCCGCCGTTCGGTGTTGGTAAAGGTGGCGTCTTCCTGCACGTAGGTGGCGATTGGAAGCACGACGTGCGCGAAGTCGGCGAACGGGTTTTTGAAGGCGCCGATATAGGCGACGAAGTCGAGATTCCTGATGGCGTCCGCGTATCGCACGATCCCCTCGTCATGGTCCACCACCACGAGCGCCTTGAGCTTCGATGACGGATTCGAGAGCGACTCGTAGACGGGCGTGCCCGGCGCGGAGGGCACGTCGGCCTTCCATTCCGCGGCGAACTTCTTCGCGACCGCCTCGTCGGCGAGCGGCTGAAAGCCCGTAAGGAGGTCCGGGGCGAGCCCCATGTCGTAGCCTCCCTGAAGGTTGTTGAGCCCGGCGACGGGGTTTACGCCGCAGCCCTCCCTGCCGATTTTGCCGGCCATCAGAAACAGGTTGTAGATATAGCCGATGGTGTCCTCGTCGAGCCCTGAGATGCCGGACGAGAAAAATACCATTGCCGATTTCGCCTTCGCGAGGTCGCGGGCCACCGCCTTGATTTCTTCGGCCGGGATACCGGTTTTATCCGACACCTCGTTGTCGGGGAGCAGGCCGAAGGCGTGACGGAATGTATCGAATCCCTCGGTATGCGCGCTCATAAAGGCGGCGTCGGAGAGGTTCTCATCGTTAATGGTCCGGGCGAGCGCAAGGATGGCGAGCTTGTTGGCGCCGGGGTTTACCTGCAAAAATTTCTTCGAAAGTTTGGCGATCTGAGTGCGCCGGCTGTCGAGGGTCACCACCATCGCGCCGGCGCGCGCGGCCATGTGGATCTCGCTTCCTATGATCGGGTTCTGGCGGGTTATGTCGATCCCCGCAACGAGGATAAACTCGGCCTTGCGTATCTCCTCGATGGAGCCGAGCATGCCGGCCATTCCCGTACCCGCGTGGAGCACGTTGAGGCTTGCGCGATGGCCCGAATCGCTGTCGAGGCTGATGTTGTTGGTCCTGAACGCGGCGCGCGCGAGTTTCATCAACAGATACTGCTCCTCGTTCGAGGAGCGGGGCGATGCGAGGAAACCGATCGACTCGGGAGGATACTTCTTTAAATTTTCCACGAGGCGCGCCACCGCGTCCTCGTACGAGGATTCCGTATATCCTCCATCCGCACGCACCAGCGGCTTTTTTATTCGTTCAGGAGTATCGAGGAGTTCATGTATGTTCCAGCCGCGCACACAAAGGCGGCCTTTGCTTACGGGATGGTTCTGGGAGGGATAGACCCGTGTGACCCTGTTGTTTTCGGTTCCGATGAAGTGGCCGCAACCTGTCCCGCAGAAGGTGCACACGCCGGGTTTCTGATTCATACCATAACACTCCACGCAATAGTATTTCCGTTGCCGATTGCACATACCTCCGCCCGCTTTCACGACCCTGAAAAAAGCGACAGGTCCACAAGCACCGCGGACGGCTATACGCAAACCGACAAGACCTGAAGCAGAGCTTATGGTACCCTGAGCGAACGGCCTTGTGATTGCTACGCCTTACGCATTAATCACGCACCAACCGTAGACGTCACATGCGATTAGTCAATATTATTTTAATGCTAATGAACCTTGATTTATTATTTTTTCTTATTTATACAATTTCTTGTTTATTGTTATTTTATATTTTACATCATATAATTTATGTCTATATTATTATATTATAAATATATTATCAAAGATTGCAAAACACCTTTCTTCGTGTTAGTAGTCAACGCCGGAGCCGGCACCCGGGGACAAGAAAAATTATGGACACGCCGCCGCGGCGTGTGCTATGCGTTTATCATGCGTGTACCGGGAATATGATCGCGCGAGCCGCGCAAAGGGTGAGGATGAGAAACAAGAGCAAAGGCATGATCGAAGCGGAGATCAGCGAAGCGCTGATCAAGTTCGAGAAGGAATACATGGGCAGGGGCCCGGTCGAAACGCGCACCTATATAATCGACGACATGGTTATCGTGCGCCTCAAGGGCGTTCTCACGCGTGCCGAGACACAGCTTACCGGAAGCGGGGAAGGGCTCGCTCTGATAAAGAAGGTGCGCATCAAACTCCTCGAAGAGGCGCGGCCGCTCCTGGCCACCATCCTCCGGGACATCACCGGCTGCGATACCCTGAGCATGCACACCGACATCAGCACCGCCACGGGTGAGCGCATCATCATCTTCACGATGGAATGCAATCTGGAAGGAAGGATTAAAAATGCTTGACGGATGAGACCCATGCCGGATACCGTCAGCGTCGAAATCGATTGGAAGATTGCGGGAGGGTCCTCCCGACCATGCGAAGCGGGCGTTCGGCGCGAAAAGGCGCGGAAATCCCGGGCGTTGAGGTGAGGACCATCGCTCGATAAGCCAATATCGTTTTT
>JADFDB010000070.1 GCA_018263175.1 Spirochaetota bacterium | reverse complement strand
GAGGACCTTAAAAGCTTTCGCCAGTGGCAGAGCCGTACGCCCGGGCATCCCGAGTTCGGCCACACGCCGGGCGTCGAGACGACAACCGGCCCCCTGGGGCAGGGCATGGCGAATGCCGTGGGGATGGCGCTGGCGCAGGAGCTTCTGCGCGCGGAGTTCAACGCGGAGAATCCGCTCATCGACCATTTCGTCTACGCGCTCGCGGGCGATGGCGACCTGATGGAGGGCGTTTCGTATGAGGCGGCCTCGCTCGCCGGGCACTGGGGGCTGGGCCGGCTCATCGTCATCTACGACTCGAACGAGATAACCATTGAAGGATCGACCGGCCTGGCATGTTCCGAAGACGCCGCGGCGCGCTTCGCCGCCTGCAACTGGCATGTCCAGCGCGTGGACGGACACGACTGTGACGCCCTCGAGGCGGCGCTTGCCGCCGCGCGCGGCGAGAAGGCCCGTCCCTCGCTCGTCATCGCGAAGACGCGCATCGCCAAGGGAAGTCCGGGCCAGGAGGGGAGCGAGGAATCGCACGGCGCGCCGCTCGGCGAGGACGAGGTCAGGAAGACCAAGGCGAACCTGGGCTGCGATCCCGACGGGACCTTCTGCGTGAATGAACGGGTGTACGAAATCTTCGCGCGGAGACGCAAAGAGCTCGAGGCCGAATATTCCGCGTGGAAATCGATGTTCGAGAAAACCGTCAGGGGCGATGTAAAGAAACGCTGGGACCGGTTCTTCGGCGTTCTTGACGCGGAGGCCCTGCGCGGAGCGCTTCCCGTTTTCGAAGCGGGTAAAAACATCGCCACGCGCGGGGCGAGTGGAAAGGTGCTCGAGGCGCTCTTCAGGGAGCTCCCGAACATCGTGGGAGGTTCGGCGGACCTGGCGCCCAGCAACAAGTCGTTCGTGAAGGGCTTCGGTGAAACCGGTCAGGGCGCCGTGGGCCGCAACATCCATTTCGGCATCCGCGAGCATGCCATGGGCGCCATCCAGAACGGTATCGCCTATTACGGCGGCTTTATTCCCTACGCCGCCACCTTCTTCATCTTCATGGACTATATGCGGCCTCCGATTCGGCTCGCGGCGCTGTCGGCCCTGCGCTCCATTTACGTGTTTACGCACGATTCGTTTTTTGTGGGCGAGGACGGCCCGACGCACCAGCCGGTCGAGCAGCTCGCGGCGGCGCGCGCCATACCGGGGCTCAGGGTAATCCGCCCCGCCGACGCCGAGGAGACGAAAGAGGCGTGGCTCGCCGCGCTCTCGAGCGAGGCGGGACCGACGGCCATCCTTCTGACGCGGCAGGACGTCCCCGTGCTCGCGCGCACGGCGGACGGTGCGCGCGGACTGCACCGCGGCGCCTACGTGCTCTGGGAGCCGAAGCGCGCCCTCGACATACTCCTCCTGGCGAGCGGATCGGAGGTACACATCGCGCTCGAAGCGGCGAAGGAGCTTGAATCGGCCGGCATCGGCGCGCGGGTGGTCTCGTTTCCGTCGTGGGAGCTGTTCGAGAAGCAGCCCGAAAGCTATCGCGAGAGCGTTCTGCCGGCGGCGGTCGGACGGCGCGCGGTCGTAGAGGCGGGGCTTTCGATGGGCTGGGAGCGCTATGCGGGGAGCGGCGCGCTCTTCATCACGCTCGAGCACTTCGGCGCCTCGGCGCCGGCACAGGTGCTCGCCGAGCGCTTCGGCTTCACGAAAGAGAACATCGTGGCGAGGGTGAGCTCGTACCTCGGCCGCTGAATCCTCCCGCGCCGTCAACGCGTTTCCGGAGGCCGGGGGGCCTCCCGCTCATCAATCACTTCCGTGAAAGCGTGTTGAGTGGAAAAGGCGGCATGCCGGGACCGTATTTTGCGCTGATGGCAACGCCTACGGCTTCCTGCGCTGCTCGTACTCCCTGAGGTATTCGTCGATCAGGCTCTTCGACCCGGCCGGCTCTTCGCGCGGCACCGGTTTCATTTTCCCCGAAACGGCGGCGCCGATCTTCCTGCATGGGAAGCTGAGCGCGCTCCACACCGCGCCGAGCACCGTCGAGATCATCTCGAGCAGTTTTTTAAAGATCGATCCGCGCGCCCCGGCCGCCTGCTTGCGTACGCTCGTGAGCGGTGCGGCGACCGTCTCCTTTGCCGCCGACACGGCGCTTGCCACTCCCTGCGATACGGCCACCGCCGTCTGACGACCGTAGTAGGCGGGGATGGGGTTGTGCATATCCTTTATGTAGACCCTGCCGGGCTTGTAGGGAACGCTGGTCGGGAGCTTCCTCCAGAAGAACAGGGAGGCCTCGGACTCGGTGAGCTTGTCGACGATAAAGATGATGAGATAATAGACGTACATGAAGAGGTTGAAGAAAATGAGGAAAAACGCCTCCCAGATGTCGTAAAAGGACCACCACAGCTCGATCAGCATTTTGAAGAAATCGACGATCTTATAAAAAAAATTGAAGAAGTTGTCGCTCGCGTTGATGGAGAACTGACGCACCAGCCTGTAATTCATAGCGTACCTCGAAACGGACGATTGGAGCGCGATGGGGCCGCACGAGCCCGGTGCGCCATATACCGTGTGATCGTAGGGAGCGCCCCGGGACTGTCAAGATATTTTGGGGCCGGGGCCCTCGACGTACGCCCGGTCTATTCCCTGAATTTGATTATAAATCGAGTGCCGTCGTGCCGTTCGATGCGCACGGTGCCGCCCATCTGTTTGACGAGCATGTCGACGAGCCGCATGCCGAAGCCGCTCGAATTTTCGACCGTGACCGATTCCGGAATGCCGGGACCATTGTCCTCGAAGCTGATGCTGATCGTACCGTCCCTCCCGGCCGCTGACAGGCGGAGCGCGGCGTCCCGGCGGTCCCGGACCGCGTATTTCATCGCGTTGGTGATGAGTTCATTGAGTATGATCCCGAGCGTGGAGACCGTTTTCGCTTTCAGCACGATCAGGTCGATGGCCGTCTCGACCTTCGGCTTCGCCTCCCCAGGGAACAGTCCGACGATCTCATCAATGAGCGGCGGGAAGTAGGTATCGATGGATATTTCGGTGACGATTTCGGAGCGGTAGAGTTTGTCGTACAGCATCATCATGCTGCGCACCCGGCCCGCGGCATCGTGCAGGGCCCCGGCCGCCGATGAGTCCCCGTGCTCGGCCGCCTGGAGGTTGAGCAGGCTGTAGATGGCGTTGAGGTTGTTTTTCACGCGATGGTGTACCTCGATTAGGATGAGCTCCTTTTCGGCGAGGAGCGCCTTTACCCTCTCCTCGGTCCTTTTACGCTCGGTGATGTCGCTGATGCTTGCGAGCAGGGCCGTCTGGTTGTTGATCGTAATGGTCTCGGCGGAAAAAAAGCCCGTTACGTGTTCGCCCGACTTCTTTAAAAAATTCAACTCGATTCCCTGCAGGCTCGAATTCTTCGAGATCTCTTCGACGACGGCCGCGCGGTCCGCGGCATCGGCCCAGATGTTCAGGTCGAGCGTGCTTTTATCCTGCACCTCCCGGGCGGTGAAGCCGGTGAGGTTCTCGAATCCGGCATTGACCTCGATGATCCTCCCGTCGGACATCTGTGAGAGGATGATCGCATAGGGGGAGGAATGAAAGGCCTTGGAGAATTTCTCCTCCTGCGTCTGAAGGTCCCGGTACAGGCGCTTGTTTATCATGAAGGCCAGGCTGTAGGCCAGCAGGACGAGCAGCACCTGATAGGAGACGATGAAGAGGGCGTCGATGGAGCCGGGTTCAAAGAAATCGGTCTGCGTGTCCGGAAGCGCGAGATGTTCGATGATCCTGATGATACTCATAAAGCCGAACGCGCCGTACACGAGTCCTATCGGAAGCGTTATCGAGCGTTCGTACGGTCCGATCCTTCGTATTGCGAGCCACACGCACTGGAGGCTGATGGCCAGCGAGGCGACGGAAAAGGTCACCACCCTCGCCGGCGTGTCGGGGTCGACATAGGTAAAATAATAGAGGAGGGCGGAGAGAACGATCAGGACGAGATAGTTCTGAAGCTGCGGGCCCTTCTTCGCCATGAAGCGCTCAAGGCCCATATAGCCGAGAAGTATTCCCGTTAGCATGAGGATATTCGCCAGCATGACGGAAAGCGCTTCAGGAACTGTGCCGCGCAGGAGGATAAGGAAGACACCCGTGGCCTGGAGGGCGAAGTGGACGGCCCAGAGGCCCGTGCCGGCGAAGCGCCTGCGGTTCTGGATCCAGAGCGATACGATGACGACGGTGCAGGTGATGTTGATGAGCAGAAGGCAGAATATCGCCGTCCGCATGTCGAGAAAACCCATAGACGACCTCGCTCCCTTCTCGCAGGCATTGGTGTAATCGGATGCTCTTTGTACGATTCGGCCTCATTGTATCACCGGAACGATGCATGGTCAAAATTTAATTTTCCCGTGCGCATCGCCGGCGTGGATATGCAATGGGCTTGTTTCAAGCCGCGCTGAACCGGTTTAATTTCCGCTTACGCAACGACGCTGATAATTTGGATTGCATAGTTCCGATATCCATGCATTTCTGATGATTGCGCCGTCGCAAGCGGCAGGCTTGCCGCGAATCCCGGGAAATCCGGCCGTAGTGTCCGGTTGTGCAACGATGCTGATAATTTGGATTGCATAGTTTCGATATCCATGCATTCCTGATGATTGCGCCGCCGCAAGCGGCAGGCTTGTCACGAATCCCGGGAAGTCCGGCCTCGGTTCCGGGGTATGCAGCAACGCTGATGAATGACGGGCGTTTCACGTATTTGGCGAATAGGATGGGCTTCCCCGCCGGCGATGGATCTATGCCGGTGGCTCCGGAAATCTCACCAATCTCAGTGTACTATCAGGGGGAACACAATGGCTGACGACAAAATCCTTATCGGGCAGGGCAAGGAGAAGGCCTTTCTCGCGCCGTCGATGGCGAACCGCCACGGGCTCATAACCGGGGCCACCGGCACCGGGAAGACGGTCACCCTGCAGATGATGGCGGAGGTCTTTTCAGAGATCGGGGTCCCCGTTTTCGTGGCGGACATCAAAGGAGATATTGCGGGCCTCAGCCAGGCGGGGAAGACGCATGAAAAAATAGAGGAGCGCGTAAAGATGATGGGGCTCGACGGCTTCTCCTACCATGGGAACCATGTCGAGCTGTGGGACCTCTATCGAAAAAAGGGACTGCCCCTCCGCGCGACGGTGAGCGACATGGGGCCCGATCTCTGGTCGCGGCTTCTGGAGCTCTCCGACGCCCAGAGCACCACGATGAGCCTTCTCTTCCAGGTGGCCGACGAGGCGGGCCTGCTCCTTTTGGACATGAAGGACCTCAAGGCGGCCCTCCAGTATCTCGCGGACAACGCGGAGACCGTTTCCGCGGAATACGGTCAGATCTCGAAGCAGACCGTCCAGACCATCCAGCGCAAACTCCTCCCGCTCGAACAGCAGGGCGGCGGGGTCTTTTTCGGCGAGCCCGACCTCGATATCAGGGACCTCATTCAAAAAGACGGGAAGGGCCGCGGAGTCATCAACATCATCGCTGCCGAAGAGCTGGTGCTGCATCCGGTCCTCTATTCCACCTTTTTGCTATGGCTGCTCTCGGAACTCTTCGAAGAGCTTCCCGAGCGTGGCGACGCCGACAAACCCCTGCTCGTCTTCTTCTTCGATGAGGCGCACCTGCTCTTTACGGACGCCCCGAAGGCTCTGGTCAAGAAGATCGAGCAGGTGGTGCGGCTCATCCGTTCGAAGGGCGTGGGCGTGTATTTCATCACCCAGAGCCCGCTCGACATACCCGAGGAGGTGCTCGGGCAGCTCGGCAACCGCGTACAACACGCCCTCCGGGCCTTTACGCCGAAGGACCAGAAGGCGGTGAAGGCCGCGGCGGAGACCTTCAGGGCCAATCCGGGCATCGACACGGGGAAGGTCATCACCGAGCTCGGCGTGGGCGAGGCGCTGGTCAGCTTCCTCGACGCCAAGGGGGTCCCCGGAATGGTCGAGCGCGTGTACGTGCGTCCGCCGGGCTGCCGCCTGGGCCCGATCACGGACGACGAGCGCCGGGACATCCTGAAGTCGTCCAGCCTCAGGGATAAATACGAGAAGGATATCGACCGCGAATCGGCGTACGAGGTGCTCGCCAAAAAGGCCGAAAGCCGCGCCAGGGCGAAAAAGGACGAGGACCACGAGGAAGATGCCGGCAGGACCGGTAAAAAACCGGCGGCCGCCAGGCCCCGCTCCCGTCAGACCGTGGCCGAAAGCTTTACCAAGGGCATGGCCCGAAGCCTCGGAAGCACGATCGGCAGGGAGATTGCTGGAAAGACCGGGGCCCGGCTCGTGCGCGGAATACTGGGCAGTATTCTCCGTTAGCGCATGGCACCGCAGGCGGCCCGGTGCCAGCGCCGGGCCGCGGGTTTCTACTTTTTCAAAAACCGCAGCAGGGTGCCGTTGACCTTCTCCGGGCTTTCATAATGGACCAGATGCCCGCCTCCCGCTATCTCATGGTACTCGAGGTTCGGCATCGCTTTTCGTATATTGGCGATCGAGTCGGCCATGATTACGATATCCGCCGTGCCCCAGGTGAGCAGCACGGGCGTTTTTGATCCGCCCACTGCCACGTATCGCGGCGTGAAGTCGGCGAGCGTATCGCCGCGAAGATTGGAGAGCCTCGCGCGTTTGAATCCCCTGTACGACAGCTGTTCGCGGTATTTTTCGGTATATTCCGTGGGGATGGCGGAAACGTCCGCGAACACCTTTTTCGGGTAGTTGATGTTGATCCGGTCGAGCGCGACGCGCCCGATATAGTCGCCGACACCGGGTACCTTGATCAGCCCGATCACCGCCTTCATCGGAAGCACGTTGATGAACGGCGACAGGAGCGCGAGCCGTTTCACCCTTTCCGGGTGCTTCGCCGCAAAGTTGACGGCGATGCTTCCCCCCTGCGAGGTCCCCACCAGGTTGACCGGCCCCTTGATGTTGAGCTTGGTGAGCACTTCGGAAAGCTGGCGGTCATAGAGTTCGCGCGAGTAGACTGTGTCCGGGCGGTCCGAGTAGCCGAAACCGTAGAGGTCGTAGCGGACGACACGGAAGCCGGCGCCGGTGAGTGCCTTCATGTTGCGGTCCCACGAAAAATAGGGCGCGGCGTTTCCGTGCACCAGCACGACGACCTCTCCCCTCTCGGGGCCGCTGACGTCGTAGTGGACCGTCCCGTCCGTGAGCTTCATGAATTTCAGGCCAAGCTCCTTCCGGACATCGTCATTGAGTTCCTTCACCTCGAGGTTCCCCGTGATAAAGGGGAGCAGCGCGAGGACGAGCACGGCGACAAGCAGTAGAACTTTTTTCATTGGTCCTTCCTGTGTTGGTATTGTTCGGATGTTCTCCGTAAGGCGCCGGTTCCGGCCGCGCGCGCCGCCGCCGCGGCCATTTCGGCGGAGCACCGTTCGATTATTCCATGCCGGATGAGCGCTGTCAAGCATGAAGGCGGCATGAGGGCCGTGCCCTGTCCGTCAATTCCGCGGGGGAGAACCGGTCTTTCAGGATATATGGCGCACAGCGGCTCCGTTGACGGAGGGAAGCGCGGGGCCCGTCAATCGCGTCCATGTGGATCGATCGGCAGGGGTGAAAGCATTCGTCGGTTCGGGGGCCGTGAATCCCGGCGCGACCCGATCGCCTATAATTCGGCCATGAGTTTCTCTATTTCTTCGATGCGCTTCCTCGTCGTTTCCCCGGCTTCCCGGATAAACGCGTTTTCCGCGGCCTTGACGTTAATGTGGTCGTAATCGTCGATGATGCGCCGCCCGCGCATGTCGTCCTTTTCCTTCGAATCGATCGTCATCTTCATCGCCGCTTCGTGGAACCGGATCAGACTTGACATGTTGTCGCGCGGGCTCAGCCTGTCGAACCGTTCGGACGCAAGGAGGCCGCGCGCGAACTCCCATTCGCTGTTTTCGGAAACGGGCCCGCGGGCCGCGGCGGGGTCCTTTTTACGGGCGATGTCGTTTGAAAGCTTTTCCCCGAGGGCCAGCAGGGCGTAATACTGGATGAAAAATGAGTACGTGTCGATTCCCTCCTTTCGGCTTTTCTCGATGATGAAATTTTTCCCCGCGCCGGAGATTTCGTTCGATGTATAGCTTTCCTTCGCGGCGGATATTCCCCGGAGCGATTCCCTCGCCGAGATCATTTTCGCGACCGTGTCCTGGCGGAACACCTTGAAATTGAATTCCGTCCGCCTGGCCCTGTTCCTCTTTTTGAATTTGCCCTCGTTTCTCAAAATGGCGTACAGGTTGTGCGCGAGCACCCATCCCGGGAACAGTTCGTTATAGGGTTCCGGGATCCCCGGGGGGCGATTCTCCGGATTCGCTATCAATGAAAAAGGAAATTCCACCTTCTGGGGCAGGGTAACGACGGCGGTCGCGATCACCGAGTAGGGCGAATTGACGTAATTCGCGGGAAATTTGACATTGGCCCCCAGGCCGAAAAAAAGCCCCTCCCCGCACCAGATCTCCTGGTCCGGGGCCCTGGATGTGTGGTTTGAGCCGATGTTCGCGCCGTATCCGATATTGCCCTTCCCCTCGGGCCAGAGAGCGGCGATGAGCATCGACTGATGATGAAAGCCCACAAAGGGACCGATGAGGGAGGAGGTCACTTCCCCCTCGGCGACACCGGAATTGGGTCCGATGATGCTGCTGGTCGCCTTTCCGTGCCGTTCCACGTGCGAATGTTCGGTAAGGATGGAGGTTTCGACAATTGCCATCGAGGTGACTTCACATCCCCACTGTATGCAGGAATTCCTGACGATGGAGCCCTGGCTGATGGAGGTTTCTTCCCCCGGGGCCCCCAGCACCGTGCAGTTTTCCACCAGTGTCGCCCCGTCAATGCGGACATCGCTTCCTATGAAGGAGTCTTTTACGGCGGATGCGCAGGTGATTCTCGCCCCCGCGGCGACCACGCCGAAGGGAAGAGCGCAACATTCGCGGTACGCATCGATGAAATCGGCATACCACCGCTGAAGCCCGGCGTCATTCATGTTTTTCAATACCGCCTCGGCCACGGGAATGGTCATCTCGGCATAGGACGCTATCTCCCTGCCCCCGGTTTCGTTCCCTATGACAATCGTGCATCCGTTGCCGAAGCCCGGACCGGCCGTGGCGGACAGCTCTTTGACCTGGAATACCACCGCCCCGCTCCCGACATGGCAGTTGGCGACCATGCCCGCGTCGCGGACGAGGCTGTTGTCGCCGATGCTCGATCCGATCACCAGGCTGTTGTAAATGCCGGCGCGATGAGTGATCGTGCCGCTGATGGCCAGGTCGATCTTATCGAAACGACCGATACGGCATGCGCCGGCAAAGGTCGTATCGAATATCGAATCAGGCGTGAATCCCTCGCGAACACTGACCAGCTGCCATTCAAACGAGCGGTTCCCCTGCTTCTCGAGCTGCGCGATTTCGCTGCCCGTAAGGCTGCGGTAAGGGGCGCCGTCGCCCTTTCGAAGGGCGTCAATCGAAGCGACGAGCGAGGAACTCGCGATGGTGGTGTCGAGCGTCTTGATGATCGTATTCATGACTGCGCCCTACCGGCCGATTTTTTTATGAACGAGCTGCTTGTTGTCCCTTACCCAGTTGTAATAGTCCTTTCTCTGGAGCTTCGATGCGGCCTCCTCGTCGAGCACCACGGTCACGTGGGAATGGAGCTGGAGGGCCGAAGCGGTTATCTGGCTCGTTACGGGGCCTTCGATGAACTGGGCGCACACCTCGGCTTTTTTCTGGCCGTTGGCGACGAGGAGTATTCTGCGGGCGTCGAGTATCGTCCCGACCCCCATGGTGATGGCGAACCTGGGGACCTCGTCGATGCTGCTGAAAAAGCGCGCGTTGTCCTCGATGGTTTTCCTCACCAGGGCCTTGACCCTCGTGCGGCTCGCCAGGGAGGAGCCGGGCTCGTTGAAGGCAATATGCCCGTCTCTGCCGATTCCAAGCACCTGGAGATCGATACCTCCCGCCTCCTGGATCTTGCGCTCGTACCAGGCGCAAAATTCCTCCGGGTCTTCGGTGTTTCCCTGCGGCACGAATTCATTGGCGGGTATCGTGTTGATGTGTTTGAATAAATGCTCCTGCATAAAAAAGTTGTAGCTATTGGGGTGCAGAGGCGCGAGCCCGTGATATTCGTCAAGGTTAAAGGACTTGATCTTGGAAAAATCCAGACCTTCCTCCCGGTGGAGCCGCAAGAGTTCCTTGTAGGTGCCAAGCGGGGTGTCGCCCGTCGCCAGGCCGAGGACGGAGTCGTGCTTTTTCCTGATCTGCGACGCGATAATGTCCGCCGATATCTTGCTCATTTCCTCGTAGTCGCGCGCGATGATGATTTCCATGGGTCCCGCTCCCTGTTCCGAAGATTGCGCCGGTTTATGTTTCGATAATGGCTAATAACGGCCCTTGAATCGAATAGTCAATCCAAAATTGTAACGCGAAGGCGCAGGCCCGCGGGATGCCGCGATGCGCTCGCCCGCGGTATGTAACTATTAGAGTTGTTGCTTTACTGCGTGTCATTACGAGCCCCGGCCGTATCGGGGCGTGGCAGTCCCATAAAGCATTTGGTTTTTTGGTAAATACTTTTCGCCTTTTGAGATCGCCACGTCAGCCTGCGGCCTCCTCGCTATGACATTTTTGGCAGTTACGCAACAGGCCTACTTATTTATTATATATTTTTACTATTTATTAAGTTGGATATTTAGTAGTATAATTTTTATTGACATATAATTCGTTTTATACCAGCGTCCGTCCGTAATCCGAACGGTGCGTTACGAGCGGGAATACGTCCATACACGAAAGGATGAAAAGAGAAGGAAGCCACCGGATGGACGGGCATGTCGTCGCCGCGGTCGAACCGCTCATGCGGCCACCCGCGACGGAACTCGAAAGCATGCGAACGAACATCGGGAGGGACGGTATACGCCCTTTTCCGCGGCCCGCGCTTATATCTGGAGAGAGGCTCCCGGTGACGGCGCCGGTACGGCAATAGCACCTATCGATGGAGGGGGAACGCGGCATGGACTTTCATTCGAAAAAAGACGTCATAAAGCAGTACAGGGACAGGCTGTGTACCGCCGACGAGGCGGTGCGGTGCGTAAAATCGGGCGACTGGATAACCTACGCGTTCTTCAACGGCAAACCGGTCAAGTGCGACACGGCCCTTGCGAAAAGAAAGGGCGAGCTCAGGGACATCCAGATCTACGGTGCGGTGACGATCCCGCCCATACCCGAGGTGCTGACCCAGGACCCGGACGGCGAGGCCTTCACCTATGGCGACTTTCATTTCTCCCTGCTTACAAGGATCATGAAGATGCAGTACCCCGACAGGGTTTCGTACGCGCCGCTCCATTTCGGCGAAACGGACTGGCAGACCGAGCACCTGCGCGGTCCGCTTCACGATTACGATCCGCACAAGACCGGGATACGCCTGCAGGACGTGCATATCATGCGAACCGCGCCGATGGATGAAAACGGGTATTTCAACTTCGGCATCAGCAACGCGTGCATGCTCGGATGGTGCAAGGCGCACAAGGTGATCGTCGAAGTGAACAAGAACGTGCCGACGGCGCTCGGCGGCGCGAGGGAGTCCATCCACGTATCACAGGTCGATTACATCGTCGAGGGCGACAACGAGCCGCTGTTCGAGCTTCCGAATATGGAGGCGTCGGAGGTCGAAAAGAAAATCGCCGAGCACGTGTTCAAATATCTTTATGACGGATGCTGCGTTCAGCTCGGCATTGGCGGGATGCCGAACACGCTGGGGCACATGATCGCGCAGAGCGATCTCAGGAACCTCGGCGGCCACACCGAGATGCTCGTCGACGCGTTCATGGAGATGGAGCTTTCGGGCAGGCTCGACAATTCGAGGAAAAGCGCGGACAGGTGGAAGACCGTCTACACCTTCGCGCTGGGCAGCAGGAAGCTTTACGACTGGATACACAATAACCCCTCACTCGCCTCGTACAACGTGGGCTATGCCAACAGTTTCGACGTCATCAAGTCGATCGACGATTTCGTGTCGATCAATTCGGCGATCGAGGTCGATATCATGGGGCAGGTGAACGCCGAGAGCAACGGTTTCCAGCAGATATCCGGCAACGGAGGAATGCTCGATTTCATACTGGGTTCGTTCTGGTCGAAGGGCGGCAAGAGCTTTATATGTCTCCCCTCCACCTATGCGCTGCCCGACGGAAAGCTCATTTCGCGGATCGTGCCGAGCTTCAAGCCCGGCACCGCGGTTACGGTTCCGCGGCAGACCGCCCAGTTCATCGCGACCGAATACGGCTGTGTGAACCTGAAGCTCGCCCCGCTGTGGATGCGGGCGGAGAGGCTCATCTCGATCGCCCACCCCGACTTCCGGGAGGAGCTTATAAAGGCCGCGGAAGAGCACAAGATCTGGAGCAGGTCGAACAAGCGCTAACGCACCGGCCGCGTGCTTCCGCGGGGAGGAATTCCGGTCTTCATTCCGCCCGCCGACGCCATCGTGCCACGTTCACGGCACGATGGCTGCAACCGGGCCCTATTCCTCCACGAGGCTCATAACGCCGGCGCTCTTCACGAAAAGGATCGCCGGCAGC
>JADFDB010000006.1 GCA_018263175.1 Spirochaetota bacterium | reverse complement strand
GATATCCTGCCGGGACGAAGTGAGCCATCGGGGCCGGGATAATCGAACAGTCTGAATTCCGCGTTGGGGTCCATGCGCCGGCGGATCTCATCTCTGTCGCGCGAATCCCCCCGGCTGAGTGAAACATCCACCGTAATCCGCTCCGGGGCTTCAATCGCATACCGTTCGAGCAGCCGGCTGAAGGTGGCGAAATCTCCCCCCTCTCCGCAGAGCGCAAGCAGGCTGGCCGCTTTTTTTGCGATCTCATACACCACCTCGTGCTCCTCGATGGCGCCCCACGACGCGCCCTCCTTGAAAGGCTGCAGATAGGCCCCCGACAGCAGGTCATACCGATCACCGTGCCGGGAGTACCCGGGAAGGGACATGCCGCCATGGCCGGGGTCGAGCACGACGCGGTAGCCCGGGAATTCCCGCCGCACCACCGACTCGGGCACAAGAAGGAAGGCGAACACCGCAAAAACCGCCGCCGTTATGCGCACTATGTGGAAATTTGGAACGTGGATCATCAGCCCGGTGCCATGCTTGTGGTCGATATCAATAAAAAAGGGGAAGAAGCTTCCCCTTTTTTCATGCACTCTTTCAAAAAAGCGTTATTTCGCTGCCGGCTCGGCCTTCGCCCTTTCGGGATTGAGCACTCTGTTAAGATTGTCGGCCTTGTGAACGTCGAACTTGCCCTTGGCATTGACAGGATCAAGCTCTTCCATGATCCTGATACCATAGGCCTTCGCCACACGGTAGTGGAGGATCGAGGTCCTGTAGAGACCGTCGGTATAGCTGTTCTCCGCGTCGTCAAGCTGGCCGTAGCCGATCCTGAGACGCATCATGTTCTGGAAAACCACCTTCCCTTTGTTGGGATCGGACTGGCTGCGCTCATCGAGCGAGAGGTTCAGGATGGTGTCCGCGCACTGGAACAGCAGCGTCTGCGTGTATTCCTTGTAATATTCGCTGATCTTCTTGAAGAGGTCCCCGATGGCCTTCTTGTTGTTCTCCAGCTCAACCCTCGAGTAGATCACATCGCGCTTGTAAAAGAAACCGACGCCTTTTTTGTACTGGTCATAAATCTTCTGATAATCGCCTTCCCAGCCCTGATCTTTAAAGTTGGATGCTATTACTTTAAGTACATAAATCTTTTCCAGGTTTTCCTTGATAAGCTTCTCCGACACCTCTATGGCCTGAAAGCGCGCAAGATAATTTTCTTCGGGCCGTTCGGCTTCCGAATATTCGGCCCGCGGATCCTTCTTGGCATCTCCCGCTTTCTTCTCCTGCGCCGATATGCCCGTTGCCATAACGCATACGGCAAGAATGGAAACGAACCACTTTGCGCCATCTCTGAATTTCATAGCATCACTCCTTTTGATCTGCTTTATTCATGATACCGCGGGCATCCATGCCCGCGCCGCCTTTTCCGCCTGCAGCGGTCCCCCGATTGATTCGGCCGCCCCGTTCGGGCACATCCCGGAAACGGCAGAAAGCCGCCTTTTTACAAGCAAGGCATAGGGTAGAGGACAATTTAATTATAAGCAACATTTTTTTTAAAAATTTTTATAATTTCTTAGCGGGTGGCCGCCCCGTATTATGTCGTCTATTGCGCATTACGCGGTAATTTTGCTCCTTCACCCGCCGTCCTCCCGAACCAGCATAATCCGCACGTCCATCACGTTGGTATTGGTGGGGCCGGTGATGATGAGATCGCCGAGATCCTTAAAAAAATTATACGAATCGTTATTATCCGCGTACGATCCGACGTTCAGGCCGGCGCTCTCAGCGCGCGCGATCGTTGCACCGTCGGCAAAAGCGCCGGCCGCATCGGTCGGGCCATCGGAACCGTCGGTACCCACGCTGGCCGCAGAGATGCCCCGCACCCCGGCCAAAAAGACCGCTGAATGCAGTGCGAACTCCGTGTTGCGTCCGCCAAGGCCCTTGCCATGCACCTCGACCGTGGTCTCCCCTCCGCTGATGATGCAGGCCGGAGCCTTCGCCGGGTTGCCCGAAGCGAGTGCCTCGCGTGCGATGGCCGCATGGAAAAGCGCCGCCTGGCGCGTATCGCCCTCGACGAGCGAGGAAAGGACGACGGTGTTGTAGCCCAGGGCCGCAGCCTTCCGGCGCGCCGCGTTAAGCGCGAGGATGTTCGAGGCGATGATAACGCCGGTCACGCCCGCGAAGCATTCCTCATCCGCTTTGGGGTTTTCCGGCACGAGACCGTCGGCACCGTCCCGGATGCGTTTGCGCACGGCCGCGGGCACCGAGCCGGCGATGCGGTAGCGCTCGAGGACAGCAAGCGCATCGGCGAAGGTCGACGCGTCGGGAACCAGCGGCCCCGACGCGATGACGTCGGGATCGTCTCCGACCACGTCCGAGATCATGAGATTGATGACGGTCGCCGGATGCGCGGCCCGCGCGAGATTTCCACCCTTTATACGGGACAGGTGCTTGCGCACGGCGTTCATCTCGTGGATCGACGCGCCGCTCCTTAAAAGAAGATTTGTAGTCTCGCGCTTTTCCTCGAGCGTGACGGGCGGTACCGGCAGCGGAAGCAGCGACGAGCCCCCTCCCGAGATGAGCGAGATGACGAGGTCTTCCCCGCCCGCCTCGGCGGCGAGCTGCACTATGCGCTCCGCGGCCATCCTTCCCTTTTCGTCGGGTACGGGGTGCGCGGCCTCGACCGCTTCGATGCGCGAGAGCGGCGCGGTATACCCGTACTTCACCGATATACAGCCTGCGGTGATCCTGTCCCCGAGCAGCTCCTCGACCGCCTGCGCCATGAGGGCGGTGGCCTTCCCCGCGCCCAGCACGTACACGCGGCGGAACCGAAAGAGATCGAGTTCGCGGACCTGCTTTTCGTTCGAGTATACGAGCAGACTGCCGTCGCGCACTTGCAGATGCTCGAGCACCGCCCTTCGCGGATTGACGGCCTCGATCGCGGCGGTATACATCTCGCGCATATCCTCCCGCATGGTTTTCATCGCGCATCTCCCCGTTTCGTTTTTATTATACCGTCCGGTCCGATGCTATGGCGGGCTCCCGTCTTTTGCAAGCCCTTCTCCGGCAAACCGGCGCCGGGACACGGACGCTAAAAACTTATTTGACATCCCGGCGAAAATGGCGCCGATTAGTCTATCATCACCTAGCCCGCGAGGACATGCAATGATTTCATACCCGGACCGGAACGACGTTATAGAGCGCGTATACGATTACGGGCAGGAGCACATCTTCGCCTTCTGGGAGCGGCTCCCGGACGCCGGAAGAAAGGCCCTGCTCGACGACGCGTCTTCGATAGATTTCAAGCTTCTCGCACGCCTCTATCGGCAGGCCGGCGAGAGCGCCCCGCCGGCAATGGGCTTCGAGCCCGCACCCTATATCCCCGTACCCGCCGACAGCGGGGCCGTGCGCCGCTTCGAAGCCGCGCGCGAGGACGGAAGTGCGCTCATCCGAAGGGGTGCCGTCGCGGCCTTTGTCGTGGCAGGCGGGCAGGGGTCCCGCCTCGGCTTCGACGGCCCCAAGGGGCTCTTCGCGGTGGGGCCGGTTTCCGGCAAATCCCTTTTCCGGATCCACGCGGAAAAAATCCTTAAAAGCTCCGAGAAGTACGGCGCTCCCATACCCTGGCTCATCATGACCTCAGAGGCCAATCATGCGGACACGATGCGCTACCTCGCCGCCCACAATCACTTTGGGCTCGACGAGAAAGACGTCTACATCTTCCCCCAGAGCATGATCCCCTCCCTCGACGCCGGCGGCAGGCTGATCCTCGAGTCTCCCTCGGCCATTTTTAAAAATCCCGACGGCCACGGCGGAAGCCTGAGCGCGCTCGCCGGTTCGGGAACGCTCGCGGCGATGCGCGGGCGCGGCATCGAGGTGATTTCGTACTTTCAGGTCGACAATCCGCTCGTTTCCATCGTCGATCCGGTATTCATCGGCTTTCACGCGCAGGGCGGCGCCGATATTTCGAGCAAGGGCCTCATGAAGGCCTATCCGGACGAAAAACTCGGCGTCTTCGTGCGCTTCGACGACGGGACGATCGGCGTGGTCGAATATTCGGACCTGCCCGAAGATTTGCAGAACATGCGCGACGAACGCGGCGCACTCCGTTTCTGCATGGGCAGCATCGCCATCCATCTGTTCAACGTCGGCTTCCTTGAAAAAATAGCGGGCGGAGCGGAGGCCTCGCTTCCCTTCCACGTCGCGCGGAAAAATATCGTCTCGCACACCCTGTCGGGTCCTGTTGAGATTGAAGGATTCAAATTCGAAAAATTCGTCTTCGATGCCCTTCCGCTCACGGACAAAAACATCGTGCTCGAGATACGTCGTGAGGACGAGTTCGCCCCGGTAAAAAACCCGTCGGGGGTCGACTCGGTGGAGTCCGCGCACGAGCTCATGACCGGGCTGTATCGGCGCTGGATCGGGAAACGCGGTATACGCATCCCGGCGCGGGTTCAAAAAATCGAGATATCCCCCCTGCTTGCGCTCGAAGCGGCGGATATCCCCGCTTCCCTGTCCATACCGGACACGGAGAGCGTTTACCTCGAATAATATACGAAAAGGAGAATGCGTGCCATGCAGCGCTACATAGAAAAAGTCGGCACCTTAATCGAATCCTTCCCCTACATTCGGGAATTCTATGGCAAAACAATCGTCATTAAATACGGCGGTCACGCGATGGAGGACGAACGGCTCAAGCGCTCCTTCGCCACCGACATGGTGCTCCTTAAACTGGTGGGTATAAATCCGGTCATCGTTCACGGCGGCGGGCCGCAGATCGGCGACCTCCTCAAGCAGGTCGGCAAGAAGAGCGAGTTCGTGGCGGGAATGCGCGTCACCGACGTCGAGACCATGGATATCGTCGAGATGGTGCTGGTGGGCAAGGTCAACAAGGAGATCGTCCATAACATAAACATGGTCGGCGGCAAGGCCGTGGGCCTCTCCGGGAAAGACGGCGGGCTCATTATCGCCGAGAAGCTCTTCCACGACGACCACGGCACGAAACTCGACATAGGCCTGGTCGGATCGGTGAGCCGGGTCAATCCGCGGGTGATCGAGGCGCTCGATCGCGATAAATTCATCCCGGTCATCGCGCCCATCGGTTACGACGAGGCCGGCGCCACCTACAACATCAACGCCGACACGGCAGCCGGCGCGATCGCGGAGGCCCTGTGCGCCGAGAAGCTCATCCTCCTCACCGATGTGGAGGGCGTTAAGATAGCCGGCGCGCTCGCCTCGACACTCACCGCGCCGGAGATCCCCGCGCTCATCGCGTCGAACGAGATAAGCGGCGGGATGATCCCGAAGGTCAACTGCTGTCTCAACGCCCTTCGCGGCGTCAACAAGACCCACATCATCGACGGCAGGGTCGAACACGCCGTACTGCTCGAGATATTCACCGATGCCGGTATCGGCACCGAAATCGTGAGCTGAGCGCCCATCCCGCGGCGGAAATACCGCGTACCGATGGTTCAGTCGGTCCTGAATGCGCCCTGGAAATTTTTGTTTGACAGAACGGGCACCCTCCATAGAGTAATACGCGGAGGGTTGTCTGAGTGGTCTATAGAGGCGGTCTTGAAAACCGTTGAGTGACAAGCTCCGGGGGTTCGAATCCCTCACCCTCCGATATCACACAGCCGGTTTATCACTACACTGGAGAGATGCCCGAGAGGCCGAAGGGGACGGTTTGCTAAACCGTTGTACCAAATACGGTACCGAGGGTTCGAATCCCTCTCTCTCCGAAAGGGAATGCGCAGTGAAGTTTGTACACGCCGTTAAAGATCGACTCTCCCTGCTGAAGGAAAAGGCGCTTGTCACCCTGCGCTACGTCAGGGACTTTCGGAAAAACTGGCCTCGAACGCGCGAGTGGCTGCTGTTCGCGTGGGGGAGAGTGCTCGCCTCAGCCACCTACCTCCGCGATATCCGGCGGCACTGGCCCGAGATACGGGCCAAGCTCGAACACTACCGAAACGAGATCTACCGGCCAATGTACAATAAATATTTCGCCGCGGCGGCCTATCTCCCGTTTATCGGCTGGCTCGTCCCGCTGTATCTCAAACCCGACGACGCGCTGTGCCGGGAAAACGGCAGGCGCGCCTTCGCGCTCGCGGTATTTTTTACCGGAGCGGCGCTCGCGTTGTTTTTCCTGTACTTTATTTTTATCCCGAGGGACTGGCGGCCGGTGCGCTTCGCCCTTGCGCTTATGGTGTACCTCGTCCACGTTGTGTACTTTTCCATTTGCGCGTGGGCGGTTTATTTCCTGCTCAGGGAAAAAAGGCTTGAAATACCCTGGCTCAAAAAATATACTCATATAGTCGAGTTGTAGGGGTACTCGTAACCAACGCGTCTATAGCTCAGCTGGATAGAGCGCCGGACTACGAATCCGTAGGTCAGAGGTTCGAATCCTCTTAGACGCGCACATAATCGAAAAGGCGGGATCTATTCTCGCCTTTTCTTTTGTGTCCCCGACACCCGAAGCGGGTGGGCCGGACGACACTCACGGGAAAGGAGCGGTCTAAGGACGATGAACGACGATACCTCGTTCATGCTGATCGCGCTCGAAGAGGCGCACAGAGCGGACGAAGAAGGCGAGATCCCCGTCGGCGCCGTAATCACCCGGCAAGGCGAGATCATCTCCCGCGCGCACAACAGGAACCGCTCCCTGGCGAACCCCCTCCTGCATGCCGAGATGATCGCCATCGAATCCGCGGCCGAAACGCTCGGCAACGAGCGCCTTAACGGGTGCACGCTGTACGTCACCAAGGAGCCCTGTGTGATGTGCGCGGGTGCCATCGTCCACGCGCGCATTGAACGGCTCGTCATCGCCGCCGAAGACGTCAAATATGGCGCATGCGGTACGGTCTTTTCGGTATGCGGCGACAGCCGCCTCAACCATGTTCCGGAGATTGTGTTCGGCCCGCTCAGAGACGAGGCCTCCGCTCTCCTCAGTTCATTTTTCGGGAATCTGCGCAGGGAAAAAAGGTTAAAAGGACCGCATTCCCCGGATATATAAAATTTTGTAAAAAAACCGTCAACGTCTTGACATTTCACTGCCGTTCCAATTCCATAACGCCTTATTGTCCGGGGCGGCGCTCCGGAACCGAAGACACCCGATAACCAAAGCGTACGGCACATGAAAAGAATCCTGACACTCACGCTCTTTGCCCTGCTCAGTTTCAATCTCACGCTCTCGGCGCAGGAAACCCCGGCCGAAGAACAGCAGCCGATACCGCCCGCGGTCCCCGCGGCCGAAAGCCCGACGGTCCGCCTTCCCGTCAACCTCTACGATACGTACAGCTTCGACGAATCCAAATGGCCTTACATCCGCACCGGCATTTACCTGTTCGGCCCCGGCTTCGTGACCGTATGGGGGCTGGTGGAGTGGAGCTGGTTCGACGGAACCCCGTTCAAATACAAGCCCTCGAAGGTGTGGGGAGCCCATGCGCTCAACGGCGCGTCGGACAAATTCGGACATCTGTACGCCACCTACGCCGTCAAGCGTCTGGCCACCTTCTTCTTCCGCTCGACCGGCTCGTCGCCGCTGCGCGCGAACATAGAAGGGGGAATCTACGCAAGCTCAGTTCAGCTCATCATGGAGATCGGTGACGGATTCTCCTCAGCGCAGGGGTTCGACATCAACGACGTCATCTTCAATACCGTAGGCGCAGGAATCGGAATGCTCCTCGACGGTTTCCCCGTGCTCGACCGGATGTTCGCTCTTCAATGGGAATACGTTCCCACCAAGAGATTCAGGAAATCGTTTACCGACAACTGGGGGGGCGATTTTTTCACCGATTACAGCGGCCAGAAATATCTGCTCGTCACGAAGCTCGGCGGCATCCCCTATCTTTCGCTTACGCCGCTGCGGTATGTAAACCTGGACTTCGGCTATTACGCGCGCGGCTATTACAACAAGTACTACAAACACGACACACGGAATATCTACCTCGGCGTGTCGGTCAATTACACGATCGCCTTCGGCGATATTCTGCCGGCCGGGTACGCTTCGTCCACACTGCAGTCCTTCTTCAATCACTATCATCCGCCATTCGACCTCGAGGCCAAGGACTGGGAGCTCACGAGCGCAAGGAACTACTGATAATTCGATGATAACCCGGCACGAGAAGCCTGCACGGCAAAAAAGCGGCATCGATATCGATGCCGCTTTTTTGCCGCTCCGAAAACGGCGTCTTAAAAGAGTTTCTTAAGCTTTTTTGTAGCCTTGCTCTTCGCCTTGTCTTTCTGCTTGTCCACGGCCTTTTCGACCTTTTTCTCGGCCTTCTCCTGGACAACGTCCTTAATGTCGCCCGCCGCGTCCTTGACGAGATCGCCGATGCCCGGCAGCTTCGGCGCCACGAGCCTCACATCGGGCTTCGCCATCGTTCCGGTCACCTTGTACTGCAGATAGACCTTGCCGTCCTTGTTCGTCAGCGACTTCATCGCCGAGTCCGCGACCTTTTCAGTTTTAACATATTTTTCGAGCTTCGCCGCCTTTATGCCCTTCTCGACATTTTTGGCGATTCCTTCGCGGATCGGCTTGTTATGCTTCTCCGCCAGGAGCATGTCCATGTCCATCCCGACGGCCTTTGTGTTGATGTTCGTCATGCCGGCAAAGTTGAGCGCGTAATCATCGGTCGCAATCCTACCGTCGGTCAGCTTAACCGTGCCGCCCTTGTACCATACGGAGACATAGGCGTTCTTCCATTTAACGTCCCCTTTAAGAAAGCTGAACTTCCCGCAGTACTTTTCGAGCTGCTCGACCTCCTTCAGTTTCTCGAATATCTGCAACCCCGTAAGCGTACCATAGCCCGATCCCACCTTCGCCGACAGCTCGGGGTCGACCTTTTTCGACCTCGGATCGAAGGGCTTCAGCGTACCGTTTATTGAAAGCCCCACATCGAAGCTTTTAACGCTTCCGGTCTGCACCTGGCCGACGGTCTTGATTCCCGTCTCAATTTTCAGTTTAACCGAATTCTTTTTGGCGAGGTCTTTAGGGTCGATCTCGATTGAATGCACGAGCGCCGTCAGATTGTAAATGGAGAAACTCTGTTTCAGCCCCTGGTCGACGAACGAAACAAGACCCTTTTCGATGCCGACCTTGCCGATCGCGATCTCCACGGGAAGATCGTCGGCCGTAAACGCTTTCTGCGGCTGTTTCGCCTCCTCGGCCTTCTTTTTCGCCTCTTCCTGCTGTTTTTTCAACGCTTCAGCCTTTTCCTCAGCCGTCATCTTCTTCGGAGCGAGAAGGTCCGAAAAATTGAACAGCCCGCTCGGATAGCGGACCACGTTGATGACCGGCTCCAACAGCACGAGCTCGCGAAGCTCAACCTGTTTCTTCAACAGGGGTAAAAACTTGAGCTTGAAGGTGAACGATGACAATCCTACGAACAACTCGTTCGCGGAAACGGGCTTCCCCTTAAGCGCCTCCCGCTGGGCGGGTGTTTTGAAATTGGAAATTTTGACATCCTTTACCTCTATGCCCGAAACCACCGAAAAGACGCTTACATCGATCGCACCGATCGAGACCTGCCGATTGAGCGCGTTTTCCATCTGCGCGTCTATCATGTCCTTGTCGACGATGAGCATGATGGCGACGCCCGCCGCGATGATGACAAGTACCAGCACACCGATGGCGATGCCGAGCCATTTAAATACCCTTTTCATTGCACCAACCTCCTTATATATACTTTCCTGAATGCAGGCCGTTCACACGACAATAGCCCGATTTTACAGCGGTCATGCGAAAAAGGCGAGAAGATTTTTGGTGGGATAAAACGAAGGCGCGGTTATATAACCGCGCCTTCGTTTTATCCCACCGGCCGCATCACGGGGCGTCCGTACGCTTATTCAAACTCGTTATAGTATATCCCCAGAACCACACCGACCTCTTTTTCGCCGATCGAGATCTTTTCCCTGTCGAGCACCTTGACGATATCCTTGCGCTTATACGCCGGGTTCTGCCGCTTGATTTCGACTATGCGCTGCACGATCCTGCGCTCTATGGGCTTCGCCGAGCCGAAGAGCCCCTTGCTTTCAAAGGCCATCATCGCGTTAACGAGGCGGTCGAGCCTTTGCAGCAGATATTCCGGATCGCGGGCCCTTATATAGGCCAGGGGGTCGCTCACGGCGGCAATCGTCTTCTCGCAGAGCTCTTCCTCGGTGACGTACTCGCCGTAAACGCGGACGAACATCTTGTCTCGCGTTATGCGATAATTATAATACATCGTGTCATAATACGAGAAGAGCAGCCCCGCCGGCAGGTAGTCGAGCACGTTTATCCCCTTGTACGTAAAATCGGAGGGCACCAGGTTGACCTCGAGCACGTCCCTGGAGTATTCGAAGTTCATCCTGCCGATTTTAATGTGCTCCCAGGCGTTAAAATCGTCTTTAAGCTTCAGTATCCGCTGTACTGTCGCATCGGCCGGCTCGGCATCGTACCCCAGTACGAAGACCCTGCCTTCGCCGTCCCTGAGCGTCAGAACAGTCCGGCCGTTGTCCTTCTCCTCCCCGTCCACGGCGATGTTCGCCGAGGCCCAGTCATAGGCGTCGAGCCGGGCCGCCCCGGCGAGCGCCAGCATCATCAGCACGATCGCGAATCGTTTCATACTCACTCCTGTCGCACCTTGATAAGAATTCTGTCGAAGGGCTGTATCTTCCTGCCCTCCTGGATCTCCACGACCCGCGCCAATACTCCCGCGCCCGCCGCGTAAAATTGTATTCTGCCCACGTACTCGTCGTCCTCGCGGAATACCATCGCCGTGGTCCCGTCCTTTACCGCATGGACCGCCCGCAGGTGTACGAAGATTGCGTCGGTATCGCGCGGATCGACGATATAGCCGCTTTCCGGTTCGGTCCGGGCCAGATAATCGAAGGCATACCGGAAATGATTGAGCTGCGCGCTCTTTACCTTCACCGAATCCGCCAGCCCGCTCCACATCCTCTCATAGCGGCCGGTAAGCTCGCGCGCAAAGTATTCGATCTTATCGAGCGTCGGGGCGACCGAATTGACGTAGGGTATACGGTTCATCCGGCCGATGACGGCCATCTGGTCCGACTGCATGCGCCGCATCTCGATGAACTCGGACTCGGTGTACCGCGCGTCGCTCGTCAGCTCCTTTTTAAACTCGTTGAACTTAGGTACGCCTTTCTCCAGCGCAGGACTTTTTTCTCCGAGTATACGCCGCAGGTCCCGCTCGGTGAAGTGCGGATTGTATTTTAAGACCGTCTCGGCTATACGGTTCTCGTAATAGCGCCTCTGCTTTTCCATCTCGATATTGTGCAGTTTCTGATAGTTGCTGACCAGGGCCTCGGCCTTCTTGATATTTTCCTGCAGACGGACGTCGTGCGTATCGAGCTTCTGCTGGATCGCCGCGACCTCCTGTCGCTGATTTTTCAATCGGGCGCGATATTTCGCCTGGATCGCGGCCTTCGTCTCCTCGTCTTTCGCGCGGGCCAGCTCGTCGTTCATCGTGCCGCGGGTATCGTTCATGCGCGTACGGGCCTGTTCCAGCTCGCTCTCGAGCCTTCGGGCCTTGTCGAGAATCTCGATGAGCCGCATGTCCTCGAAAGCGGTGATCGCGACCTCCTCCCGGTTGAACCGCTCCTGAATGAGCTGGGCGAGCATCAGCGTCCCGACGATGAGCGCCACCATGAAACCGGCCACAAGCAGGTAGAACCCGTAGTTACGGTTTCGCTTCGCCCTCGCGAATTCATTGTTAAGCGAGTACTCCGGTGGCTTTCCGTCGGGATCCTGTATCGCCTCGGGGAGAAATATCGATGTGCCATCCTCAACCGGCTCGAGGTCTTTTATTTCGTTTTCATTTCCCATATGCCATTCCAGTTCTTCGGTGGAGTAGTGTCGGCGGTCCGCCCGGCGAAGACCTCACCGACCGGAAGGGTGCAGCGCTTGAAAAGCTGGTGCGCCTTGCGCCAGTCACCCCTGTAATACAGCTCGAGCCCCGCGGAAAAGGCCTTCATGCTCTTTTCCAGGGTTTTCGTATAATCCTTTTCCAAAACGGGCCAGTATATCCTCTTGCCCTCGGTTTTCCCTTTAACCTTTACGACGTCGATTTCGATAAAGCGTATTTCGCCGGCGTTTTCGCTCGCCTCGATGTCGTCCTTGATGTATTCGGAACAGATCACGGGCAGCTTATACTCGCGCGTAAGTCCCTCGAGGCGCGATGCAGCGTTTACGTTATCGCCGATGACCGTGTTGGTCATGCGTATGTGGGAGCCGATGTTGCCGTAAAAGACAAGCCCGCCGTCGATCCCCACGCCGATCTCGAGCAGCACGGCCTGATACACCCTCTCCTGGTCCTCGTTGAGACGGCCCTTGTTCTTTTCGATCTCCTTCTTCTTCGCGGCCATATCGGCCCGCAGCCTCTTCGTCAGGTCCTGAAGCGTATAGGCCACGATGACCGCCTGGTACGATTTATTTTTGTGCTCGTCTTCGTACTGGTCCAGGGCGCCGAATACCGCGAGCAGCGCGTCGCCGATGATCGACCCGATAATGCCGTCGTGCTCGACCACCCTCCGTATCGCCTGATCGTAGTGGAGGTTCAGGAGCTTGATGATGTCGGCCCCGAGGGTTTCGGTGATGAAGGTGAAGCTCTTGATGTCCGAGAAGAGGATGGCCAGATCGCTCTGTTTCCCCTCAAGGCGCACCTCGCGGTCGCGATAGGCCTTTATGACCACGTCCCGGTTCGCGAATTTCCGGAAGATATTGAGCAGATTAGAAATGGTGCTCGCGAGCGAGTTGAACGCCACCCCGAGGAAGGTGATGTCGTCGTTCGGCGCGCCCTTGAGGTTGATGATGCGGAGCTGCTGCTCGTCAAGCATCGTCATAATTTCGGTCGTGATGATGTCGATAAAGCGCAGTACATAGCGCAGAACATACACGCCCACGATGCCGCAGATAACGGTAATGACGAGGATTATGACGCTCACGTCCCGAAAGACGGCGCGCGATTCCTCGTAGAACTCGCTCTGCTCCTCGGCGCGTATGATGAAGACCTCCCACTTGGGATTATACTTGTAGATGCCGAAATAGGCCTCGCCGTTGAAGCTGAACTGGACGACCCCCTCTCCCGTATTCTTCGCGAGCCCCTCGTTGAGCGCGGCGAGCGTCCCGGAGTCCGCAAAGGATTCGGACTTCCCGAAGTTCGAGGCCTGGAAAAGGATGGCGCCGTCGGGCCTCACGCCGAGCAGAACCGACTTGTGCTTGGAAAACTCATTCCGCGCACGGTTCTCGATGCCGGCGAGGGACCCCGTCAGATCCTTGTTGTAATTATAGATCTCGAACTGGTTGTTGCAGAACACATAGATGTCCTTGAGATCCTTGGCGAGCAGCTGCCGCATCATGTTGACCATCTTCGTGCGGTTGAATACGAGATTCACGTAGTTGCTGGTCAGATTGGAGATGAGGATGAAGAGGGCGAAGATCAGGATGATCTTGAACGCCACCGGGACGATGCGCGTCCCGCCGATGTTTTTACCGAAGAGACTTCCCGTTTCTCGACTTTTCATTGTAACCGTCTGTAGTTGCTGAGTTTGTTGAAGCCCCGGCGTGTCCGACCGCCGAAGCCCCGGGACAGGATACCACCGGTGCTTAAAAAAATCACGTGAAAAACCGTTGTATGACGTTAAATTCTTATAAAAAACAAACGGCCCCGTACTAGTCTCCGGCCGCTATCGGGCGGCCGTTTTCTGATTGCAATAAGTCATATCTTCGTATGCACTGTACGTGCACTCCAGCAACGCCTTTATACGCCATTCATGCGGTGCGGCAAAACCATCTAAGCCCGGAGGATGATACTATGAACCTCAACAATCCCGAAGCGACGACGCAGGCGCTCGATCTGCTCCGAAGCGGACAGCCGTTTCAATGGTACGTTATCACGCTTCTTGCGCTTGTGGTCTATGTGTATTTTAACGAAATTTCTAAAAAGAACTGGAAGGGAGTCGCCGCGGGCCTTTCCCTCTACATGGTGCACTGGTTCGTCGAGATCGTTAACGCGCTCGTGCAGCATTTTTCCGGACATGCCCTCTGGACGGCCCCCACGGGAACGGCATTCCTGCTGCTCATCGGAGTCGGGGTCGAGCTCTCCCTGATGTTCTCCATCGCGGGGCTCGTCTTCAGCAAGCTGCTGCCCGCCGATCCGACGGTTAAGATACTGGGCGTCAACAACCGCCTCGTATTCGCGATCGGCAACGCGGCCTTCTTCTCGATCTTCGAGATATTTCTCGTCAAGACGCCCGCCTTCGTGTGGGTCTATCCGTGGTGGGGGGCCTTCCCGGTGTTCATAACCGTATACATACCGTTTTTCGTGGTGTCCATGTTCTGTTATGATTGGAAGCCCCGAACGCAGGCCACCGTTATCGGGAGTCTTTTCGCGGTGAATGCCGCCGCGATCATCGTCTTCGCAGGCGTGCTCGGCTGGATATAAACCGGAGGGCAGCCGCTTCGATTGGCATTAACTCCGCCCGCGCTTCAATTCGCGGGCTCCATGAGGATAGTGCAGGCGTCCCCCGTGCCGCGGAGCGGGGCCCCGGCGGCGCGCAGCCGTCCGGCGCCGTCCGCGGAGCGATCATTTGAACACGAGGGTTTTTCCGTCGCTGTCGATCTTGATCGTTATATCGCCCGCTATGTCGCCCCCCAGGAGTTTGACCGAGAGCGGGTTGAGCAAATGCTTCTGTATGGCCCGTTTAAGCGGCCGCGCGCCGAACTGCGGGTCGAACCCGGTCGTCGTAAGAAAGTCCAGCGCCTTCTTCGTAAGCTCGAGCCGTACGCCCCTCTCCAGGAGCCGCTTCGCGACCATGGAAAGCTGCAGCCTGACGATCTCGGCGATGTGCTCGCGGCCGAGAGGATTGAAGATAATGACCTCGTCCACACGGTTGAGGAACTCCGGCCTGAAGTGCGTCCTGAGCTCCTTTTCGACGCCGTTTTTCCGCTCTTCGTAGGGAATCGATGCGTCCGCGATATACGACGTACCGATGTTCGACGTCATGATGATGAGCGTGTTCCTGAAATCCACCGTTCTGCCCTTCGAATCGGTGAGCCGCCCCTCGTCGAGGATCTGCAGAAAGATATTGAAGACGTCCGGGTGCGCCTTCTCGATCTCGTCGAACAGGATCACGGCATAGGGCCTGCGCCGCACGGCCTCGGTAAGCTGCCCGCCCTCGTCGTATCCGACATAGCCGGGGGGCGCACCGATGAGCCGCGAGACCGAATGCTTCTCCATGTATTCCGACATGTCGATCCGGGTGATTGCCTTCTCGTCGTTAAAAAGAAATTCCGCCACGGCCTTCGCCGTTTCGGTCTTCCCCACCCCGGTCGGGCCGAGGAAGATGAACGAGCCCACCGGCCTGTTCGGGTCCTGGATGCCCGAGCGTGACCGGCGCACGGCGTCGGAGATGGCGATGATCGCCTCGCTCTGTCCCACAACCCGGTGCTCGATTATTCGCTCCATGCCGAGCAGTTTCTCCTTCTCGCCCTCAAGCATTTTGGCGACCGGGATGCCCGTCCAGCGCGAAACCACCGCGGCGATCTCGTGCTCGGTCACCTCCTCTTTCAGAAGGCTCCTGTCTTTCTGGGTCTCCGCGAGCTTTGCGTTCATTTCGGCGAGGCTGCGGTCCAATTCGACGATTTTGCCGTATCGGATCTCCGCGACCAGGTTGAGATTGCCCTCGCGCTCGGCGCGGCTTTCCTCTCCCTTTTTCCGTTCTATCTCCTCCTTTATCGCGCGTATGCGGGAGATCACCTCTTTCTCGTTTTTCCAGTGGCCGACCAGTTCGTTCTTTTTTTCGTTGAGGTTGGCCAGCTCCTCCTCGATCTTCGCCAGGCGCTCCTTCGATACCTTGTCCTTTTCCTTTTTTACGGCCTCGCGCTCGATCGTGAGCTGGCGGATGCGCCGCTCGATCTCGTCGATCTCTATGGGCATGGAATCGATCTCCATCTTGATGCGCGACGCGGACTCGTCGATGAGGTCGACCGCCTTGTCGGGAAGGAAGCGGTCGGTGATGTAGCGGTCGGACAGAACCGCGGCGGCGACCACGGCCGAGTCCGAAATGCGCACGCCGTGGTGCACCTCGTACTTCTCTTTCAGGCCGCGGAGTATCGCGATGGTGTCCTCGACGCTCGGTTCGCTGGTAAAGACGGGCTGAAAGCGCCGTTCGAGCGCCTTGTCCTTCTCGATGTATTTCTGGTACTCGTTGAGCGTCGTCGCGCCGATACAGCGCAGCTCTCCGCGCGCGAGCGCCGGCTTGAGCATGTTCGAGGCATCCATCGAGCCCTCCGCCGCCCCGGCCCCGACCAGCGTATGCAGCTCGTCGATGAAGAGGATGACCTCGCCCTCGGACTCCTCGATCTCCTGTATCACGCCCTTAAGCCGCTCCTCGAACTCGCCGCGGTACTTGGCGCCCGCGATGAGCGCACCCATGTCCAGTGCCGCCAGCCGCTTGTTTTTTAAATTCTCCGGCACGTCGCCGGCCACGATTCGGCTGGCGAGCCCCTCGACGATCGCGGTTTTACCCACGCCGGGTTCGCCGATCAGCACCGGGTTGTTCTTTGTGCGTCGGGTAAGCACCTGCATGATGCGGCGGATCTCCTCGTCCCTGCCGATAACCGGGTCGAGCCTGTTGGCCCGCGCGAGCTTCGTCAGATCGCGGCTGTACCGGTCGAGCGCGTTGTAGCGATCCTCGGCGTTCTCGTCGGTGACGCGCCTGCTTCCGCGCACATCCATCAGCACTTTAAGGATGTTCTCGCGCGAGAATCCCGCCGCGTTGAGGACTTTCCGCGCGCGCGTCTCACCCGTGCCGGCGAGCGCGAGGATGAGGTGCTCGGTGCTCATGTACTGGTCCTTGAGCTTTACCGCCTCGTTCCACGCCTCGTTCATGACATCGCGCATCGACGCGGAGAGGGCGCCCCCGCCGGGACCGCCCCCCATCTGCCGCGGCAGTTTCTTTATCTCGGCCTCGATCTCCCTGCCTATTTCCACGACCGGCACGCCGATCTTCTGCGCGATCGTGTTCAGCATGCCCTCTTCCTGATCGGCAAGCGCCTTGAGCAGGTGCTCGGGCTGTATCTCGTAGTGGTTGTTGGTGGTCGCCTCATTCTGCGCGCGCGAAATCGCGTCCTGCGCCTTGAGGGTCAGCTTGTCCATTCGCATATCTACATCCTCCAAACGTTATAACACACGAGGCAGGCGATACATCGACGGAACTATGGAGATGCCGGATGGTATACTGCAAGCACAATGCGGAGCGTCTCTTTTTTTGTCTATATAACGGCTATTCCAGGAAGGGGAGGAACGCCGCTCCCCCGCCGCTGATTAAAATATATCCCATTAATACGGGAACGTCAAGCGCAAAAGCCCAATAAGCGGTTGACATTCACGCTCCGCTCCGTCTCATTTTTGATTGCGGAGCGCTCATCGCACGCCGTCCAACACGCGCTTGCCGACGGGAGACGACATTCATGAACACCACGGACAGAGCCGCCGAAACGATGGAACGGATCCTCAACCCGCGGAGGGTCGCGGTTGTGGGCGTAACCTCGAGCGGATTCGGCTTCGGAAGCGGAATTTTATCCTCGCTCATAAGCATCGGCTTCGATGGCGAGCTCTTCCCGGTCAATCCGAAGGGCGGCTCCATCCATGGGCTCGATATCCGCACCAGCGTCGAGGCCATTCCTGGCGATATCGATTTCGCCATCATCGCTCTTCCCGCCCACCTCGTTCCCGACGCGCTCGAGTCGTGCAGGCGGAAGGGCGCCGCGGGGGCCGAAATTTTGTCCGCCGGCTTCAGGGAATCGGGGACGCCGGAGGGAGCGGCCCTCGAGGAGCGCGTGCGTGCCATCGCCGCGCGGGGGATCCGCGTCATCGGCCCCAACTGCTTCGGCGTGTACAGTCCCCGCGGCGGGCTCACCCTGCTGCCGGGCCCGGCCCTCTCGCGCGAGGCCGGCCGTTTCGCCTTCCTGTCGCAGAGCGGCGGCCATACCATCGATATCGCGCACATGGGCACATGGCACGGCATCGGATTCAGCGCAGCGATCAGCTTCGGAAACGGCGCGGACCTGCGCGAAACCGAACTGCTCGAATATTTCGGCAGGGACCCGCAGACGGACATCATCGGGATGTACATAGAGGGCGTGGACGACGGGAGGTGTTTTTACTCGCGCCTTCGCGACGTCTGTGCCGGAAAGCCGGTGATCGTTTACAAGGGCGGCCTGTCCGAGGCCGGAGGCAAGGCCGTCGCGAGCCACACGGCGTCCATGGGCGGCTCGCGCGTTATATGGGACTCGCTGCTTCGCCAGTGCAACGCCGTCAGCGTCGACTCGATCCCCGCGATGGCCGACACGGCCCTCGCGTTCACCCGCCTGCCGTGGCGGCGCTATCGCGGCATCAGCATCGTGGGCGGCGGCGGCGCGCTCGGCGTCGCGGCCGCGGACGCGGCTGACGCGTACGGCATGGAGCTGCCCGTGCTCGCGGCGGATTTACAGGAGGCGATTATGGCCCTGCTGCCGAAACCGGGATCGAGCGCGGCGAACCCGATCGACGTGGCGAACCCCTACGTGCCGGCGAACATACTCAGGGACGTGCTGCTTCTCGCCGCGCGCGACGAGCGCGTGGACATCCAGGTGCTCGTTCAGCTCCTCTACCACTACAAGGCGGCGCTCGGCATGTTCAGCAATCCCCCCCTCGAGGAGATCGTACCGGTCGAGGCACTCGCCGACGCCGCGCGGGAGGCCGTCGACGCCGGGGGGAAGCCCGTGGTCGCGGTGCTCCCCAATCACCTGCGCGGAGCGGATTCGATGGATGTGGAAAAGCTGATGCGTTCCGCGCGAGCGGCCTTTCTCTCCCGCGGCATCCCGGTGTTCGACGATCTCGGCTCCGCCGTGCGGTCCATCGGCAATGTCTCCCGTTACATGGCCGTTCGTGAACGCCGCGGGAACGCCGTCAGTCCCTGATGTCCGCCTCGTCCCCGAGCCGTTCGACGCGCTCCACCTTCACGCGGATAAACCATACCGGTGGGCGCATGAGCCCGTTCGCCGTGTAGTATTCGGGCCTCTCCATGATCTCGCGAAGCGTCGCCCTTGCCATGCCGGGAACCTGTGCGTCCTCGATGCCGGTCAGGATTCGCCGCGGGCTGAAATCGAACCCGTAGGCCTCATCGGGTTTCATCCTCACCATCACGCCGAGGGTCACATAGCGGCCCGGCGCGGTCCGCTTTTCGAAGAACTCGACGAGCGCATGATCGGAGATCTGCAACCAGAGCGAAAGGCGCTCGTCGGAGACGAGGGCCTTGGCCGCCGCCCTTCGCGCGCCGCCCCTGGCAAGCGTCGCGGCATGCGCCTCTCCGATACCCGCCAGCAGGGTGTCGACGTTGCTCTCGAGCCGCTCCCTGTTTATCACGCGGACCCCGGCGATGTCGGCGTAACGCTCGCCCATCGTATAGGCATTGACGTCATACCGCTTCTCATCGTAGAAAAGCTCCGAGAGGAAGGGCTTCGGGCGCATGAGCCTTCCCCCGCCCCCCTCGTCGAAAAGGCCGTTTTTCCACCGTTCCCCCGGGCTCCCGGCATGGAACAGCCGGCCGGACTGCATGAAAACGTCGATCGTCTTCCCCTCCGCGTTATACACGCGCTGCCGGTAGGCCACCGGGAACGAGCGTCCGCGCCCGGTGATCGCCATCTGCCGCATCGCCTCGGCCTCGTCCCGCCCTATGCGGCCGAGCGGCACGGTGTAGACCGCAATCCCCTTGTTGCGCGCCCCGAGGGCGGCTCGTTCCGCGGAGGACACGTCGCGGGCGGGCGAATTGGATATGACCAGCATGATCTTTTTCGCCTCCCTGCGCCAGGGGACCGAATTGAGCGCGTACGCGAGCGCCTTTCCGAGAGCGGCCGGACCGGCACCGCCCCGGGGCCTGATCGAGCCGAGCTCACGCTTCAGTGACAGGGGGGATGTTATGGCCCGGGCGGCCTTCGGTGCCGGGGACGCGTCGGAGAACGGCACCAGAAACAGGCGTAGAGAGCCCTCCCAGTCGCCGGACACCGCCGAGGCGAAGCCGGCAAGACCTTTGTTGACGGCCTCCCACTCCCGGCCAAGGTTATACGACGTATCAAGCACCACCGCGGCATCGACGGACGAGCCTCCGTCGCCGGGGGCGGCGCGGTCCGGATAGGTGACGAAGATCTCGCGTATGTCCTTCTCGGCGAGAGCAAAAAGGCCGTCCGCCCGAACCCGTTCCCTCGAGATGACCTTGCGCTGGGCCGTCGAGTAGAGCACGCTTTCCGAGGTATACACATCCCCCGAGCGCGACAGCGTGCCCGTCAGAATGAGATCGATATAGCGCCCCCGCCCGAGCGCGTCGAGTGAATCGCCGCGTATGGGGCGCCGCGGGTCTATGGCAAAGCTCCTCATATCGATCTCGAGCTCCTGCGGCGGGTACGGCTCGATGCCTTTTTTTAAAATCAGGGCCACCCCGAGCAGCTTCGCGTACTCCGCGCCGACGGCCTCGTTAAACTGTTCCGAGGAATTCTCCACCCGGTAGGGAATCACGGCTATCTCGGCGGCCCAGAGCGGGGCCGTTACCGACAGCCAGAGAACCAGTGCCGCCATCCTTCTCATTGTACCGCCTCCATTGAACGATCGAGATATCCGCCGACGGTAAAAATCGTCATTGCCCGGTCCTTCCTCGATCCACGGTAAACAACTTGTATAACAGTACTCCCGCCGTGAACCCTGCGATGTGGCTGATCCACGCGATGCTGTCGGCGCCCCCGAACAATCCGGAAATCTGAAGCAGGAACCATATCGGCAGGAATACGAACGCCGGCATCCGCATCGTGAAGAAGAGCATCCAGACGTGGATTCTCGCGGCGGGAAACATGAACAGGTATGCGCCGAGCACGGCCGATATCGCGCCGGAGGCGCCGACGAGCGGGACATCGGCATCCGGGGTGCGGGCCGCGAAGGCGAGCGCGGCGATGATACCCGTTATCAAATAGAAGAGGAGGTAGCCGCCGCGCGTCATGCGGTCCTCAACGTTGTTGCCGAATATCCAGAGGAAGAGCATGTTGAAGCCCAGGTGCGAAAGCCCGCCGTGGAAAAACATATACGATACGAGCGAAAAGAGCGGCCCGATTGCCGGGAACGGGGAGCCGGCGGCCCCTCCGTCAAGCGAGACCGGATTGAACGCGAACCGGGACGTGGCCGCCTCGAAGCCCGCGGGCGTGAAAACCTGGCCGGCAAAGACGGCGCAATTGGCGATGATGAGAAGGAAGGTCACGACCGCGAAGCGGCCGGTAGGATTCTCGTCCTTATAAGGAATGAACATGGGGCGTTCCCGGTTCCGACATTCTCAATGGATTGATCGCGACGACATCGGGCGAAGCCGGGCGGCAAAACATCATTTTACGACCGACAGCCCGTCATAGAGATACTTGCTTTTCGAGAAGAACTCGTCCCCGCGGCCCGATGAAACATAACACGCCCCGCCGACGCGGGCGCCGTCCGGGATGAGCGAGTCCTTGCCGATGAGCGTTATGCTCTGGTAGATCGACCGGGGATAGTCCTTGCTCTTGAGCTGTTCGTGTTCGGAGCCCACATGGCAACGGCTGCCTATGGTATGCCGGACGCCTGCAGGGTCGTCCTGACGCGGGGGCGTCCGCTCGTCGATGACCGATTTGACGACGTATGCGCCGGGGCCGATCCGGTTGAAGGGAAGCACGATCGAGTCCCGGACCGTCGCCTTTTCATCGATCCCGACGCCCGGAAAAATGATGGAGTTCTGCACGGTCCCCTCGATGACGCAGTTGTCGCTTATAAAGGAGCCCGCCACCCTGGCGTGCTTCCCGAGAAACGCGACCCCCGCGCGGGGAATGAACCCCCTCATGGCCGGATCGTCGAAAACGCGGGAGAAAAGATCCCGGCTTCTCATCAGCGCCATGTTTAACCGGTAGTAATCGGGTATGCTCTTTATGGGCCAGTAATGAGCGTGGAGCACCTCACGCCGTATTCCCCGGTTGATGAGCGCGTTGATGATCATCTCGAAGAGATTCGGCGCGTGCCTGTCCTCGTCCATCGCCTCGTTGATGACGGCGAGAAGGCTCTTCTGATTGGTGATGAGGATGGTATAGGCCATCGACTCCCTGCTCGACGTCTTCATGCTGAAGAGCATCGCCCCCGATTTTTTCTTTTTCTTGTATTTGTCGATGAGCTCGGAGAAATCGATGATCGACGGATTGTCGCCGTTATAGATGATGTAGTAATCGGTATTGCTGTCCATCACGAGGTTGTAGCAGAACTTGACGTCGGAGTACCCGCGCGAAACGACTTTAATGGCGGGGAACTTCTTGTCCTTGAACGGCCCGTAATTCTCAACGTACGACTCGAGCTCGTCCTCGTAGTTGTTGTAGATGATGGTGTGGCGCGCACCCGACGAGGCGGAATTTCGTATGGTAAAATCGACGATGCGGAACCTGCCACCGAAGGGCATCAGGTATTTCGAGCGCTCCTCCGCCAGGGAAAGAAGCGACTCGTCCTTTGTTCCGGGATACGAGATGATGGTGAAATCGTCCATAAATGCCCTGTGCCGGGAGCGCCTCGGCGGCGCGATGGCAGCTATTTATAAAAGTTTGTGATTAAAAAGCAATTAAAAAACCCGTACCTTCCCGGCGCGCCGTGTGAGCACCGGCGAAGGAGCAAAAAAATAATTTGATTTTGCCGTCCGCGTATGCAACAACCCGGTGTAATGGAAAAATTACTTCTGACCCTTGCACCCGGCGGCGCGTCCCGCGAATTCGACAGGGGAACGCCGCTCATCGACGCGCTCGCGGACATGGGGGCGCTCCTGCGCACCCCCTGCGGCGGAAAGGGGATCTGCGGCAAGTGCGGCGTGCTGATCGAGTCCGGCGCAGCGGAGCGCTCCGACGCGGAGAAGCGCTTCTTTCCATCGGAACCGCGCGCGCGTCTCGCCTGCCGTACCACACTCGAAAACGACATGACGGTGCGCGTCCCTCCCGCCGCGGCGGCACGCTCCGAGAGGCCGCTTCCCTCGCGCCTGCACGACCCGGCAGTCGCGCTCGATATCGGCACCACCACGGTACAGCTCTCCATCGTCGAGCGCCCGGACGGCCCGGCCCACCCGCTCGGCTCGTTCCTCAATCCGCAGCGGCGCCACGGCCACGACGTCATCGCGCGCATCGCCGCCTCAGCGGATCCGGCACTCCGCGAATCGCTGGTGCGCGTAATTCGCTCCGCGGTCGCCTCATCCATAGCCGCAGGCCTTTCGGGAAGCGGCATGACCCCGGACGACATCGGCCTCCTCGTCGTCTCGGGCAACACGACCATGACCCATCTCTTCTTCGACATCGACGTCAGGACGCTCGGCGTACACCCCTACACCGCGCGGGAGCTCGACTACGATCAGCACACCGCGCTTGAGGACCTTCTGCCCGCGGCCCGCATCGCGGCGCTCCCCTCGGCCTCGGCCTTCCTCGGTGGGGACCTCGTCGGCGGCCTTGCCCTGTCGGAGCTTATGGGCCTCGAGCGCAACGTGTTCTTCATCGACATCGGCACCAACGGCGAGATGTTTTTGCGCGATGATGCCGGCACGGTCTACGCCGCTTCCTGCGCCATGGGCCCGGCACTCGAGGGCATGAACATATCCTCCGGCATGACGGCCGACGAGGGCGCGATCAATCATTATACCGCCGTGAACGGAATTCTCCGCCCGCAGATAATCGGCGGCGCCGCACCCGTAGGAATCTGCGGCACCGGCATTATCGACGCGCTGGCCATCATGCTCCGCGAGGGCGTTGTGCGCGGCAGCGGCGCCTTCGACCGCGCGGCGGCGGAGACTTCCGCGATATTCAGCGGCCGCGTCGTGAATCAAGGCGGCACAACGGCCTGCCTGCTCGATCGCGGCGTTTCGATCACCCAGAAGGACATCCGGAACATCCAGTTGGCCAAGGGCGCCAGCCTTGCCGCCGCGCGCATACTCCTCGTAGAGGCCGCGTACGATGCCGGGCGAATCGAACACGTTCTCGTCGCCGGGGCCTTCGGCGAGAATCTCGACATCGAGAATTTCCGTACGCTCGGCTTCCTGCCCGACTTCCCGAACGCCGCCTACCGCTTTCTGGGCAATACGAGCCTCGCGGCGGCCGAGCGCGCATGCACGGACCACGCGTTCATCGGCAGGTGCCGTTCGCTTCGCGACGCGCTCAGCGTCGTCGAGCTCACCATGCGCGCCGATTTCAACGACGAGTTTATCCGCTGTCTCAATTTTCGGTGAACACCTTCGCCGGCACTTTCCCGGAACTTCCATCTTATCGCATACCCCTGAAAATACGTCTTCTCCCCGCCGCCGGCGGGGAGAAGACGAGGTTCGCAACAACTATATTAGAATTCTCACATAGTTGAGGGACAGGCCGGCTTCCCCTCGCCTGCAGCCAGAGTAAGCCCGACATCCCTGAGATTTGCGATAAGCCTATTTTAAATAATCTTGACTTATTACATAATTGGTTACATGAATATTTGTGCATCCCCGGCGACCCATTATGGGGACCACAACAGCAACATCACACACAGGAGGATTGGATACAATGGACTATCGTCATTACTCACAGGTGTTCCGGCAGCAGGTCGAAAAATACGGCGACCGCATAGCCCTCCGCTACAAGCCCGGCGCCGAATGGGAGGAGACGTCGTGGCGGTCGTTCGGCGAGCAGGTGCGCGCCGTCGGCAAGGCGCTTATCGAATGCGGCATCGGCGAGCAAAAGACGGCGGGCATCTTCTCTCAGAACATGCCCCGGTGGAGCATTGCCGACATCGGCGCCCTCTGCGTCAGGGCCATTCCGGTGCCGATCTATCCCACAAACACGGCGAAGCAGGCCGAATACATCATCAACGACGCGGAGATCGCGGTGCTCTTCGTCGGTGACCGGGAACAGTACGACAAGGCCATGCAGATTTTCGGCAGAAACGAATTTCTAAAGAAGATCGTCGTCTTCAATGAAAAGCTCCCGATCGCCCGGTCGGCCGACGTCATGTACTTCGGCGATTTCCTCGAGATCGGGCGGAAGTCGGACCGCGACAGGGAATTCGACGAGCGCATGGCGCGCGGTGTCCCCGAAGACCTGCTCACCATCATCTACACCTCCGGCACCACGGGGGAGCCCAAGGGGGTGATGCTCGCGCATTCCAACATCATCTTCCAGAAGGAGCGGCATGACCGGCGGCTCATCGACCCCAACGAAAACGATGTCTCGCTCTGCTTCCTGCCGCTCTCGCACGTCTTCGAGCGAATCTGGACCTATTACGCGCTCGCCGTCGGCATGACGAACAACTACCTCGACGATACCAAGAAGATTGTGGAGTTCATCCAGGAGGCGAAACCCACCATAATGTGTGCGGTGCCGCGTTTCTACGAAAAGATCTACGCGACGGTCTTCAACCGCCTCGAGGCCGCGCCGCCGGCAAAAAGAAAGCTCTTCAACTGGGCCATACGCACCGGCGCGGCACGCAACGAAAAGAAGCGCGATAAAGCATTCGTCGGCCCCTGGCTCGCGCTGAAGTACGGTCTGGCCGACAAACTGGTGCTCTCCAAGCTTCGTGACATCACGGGCGGCCGAATCAAGTTCTTCCCGTGCGCCGGAGCCCCGCTCTCGCAGGAGATCGAGGAGTTCTTCTACGCAACCGGCGTCTTCATCTGCTACGGCTACGGGCTTACCGAGACGACGGCGACGGTTACCTGCCACGAGCCGCATTTTTTCAGATTTGGAGCGGTCGGCAAGCCCCTCGACAACATCGAGGTGAAGATCGACGAGGCGAACGGCGAGATCCTCATCCGCGGCGGGAACATCATGAAGGGCTATTACAAGAAGCCCGAGGCGACCGCCGAGGTCTTCACCGCCGACGGCTTCTTCCGCACGGGCGACGCCGGTTTCTTCGAGGTGAACGGTGAGCTGCGCATCACGGAGCGCATCAAGGACCTCATGAAGACATCGGGCGGGAAATATATCGCGCCGCAGCTCATCGAGAGCACCGTCGGCGCCGACCACTTCATCGAGCAGATTGCCGTCATCGGCGACCAGCGCAAGTACGTCAGCGCCCTCATCGTGCCCTCGTTCGAGGCGCTCGTCGAGTACGCGAAGGAGCATGGCATCGCCCATGCCTCTCACGAGGAGCTCATCGCACGGCCGGAGATCGTCGACTTTTACCGGAAGCGTATAGAAGAGTGCTCGAAGGAATTTGCCGAGTTCGAGAAGATCAAGCGCTTCACCCTCCTCGCGAAGGAATTCACCGTGGAGGACGGTGAGATCACGCCGACCATGAAGATCAAACGCAAGGCGGTCGCCGAGATCTACAAACCGCTGATCGATCGCATGTACGCCGAATAGACGCCGGGTTGCGATGCGCGAAAAGCCCGAGCCCATAAAAAGGCCGGGGCTTTCGCTCCGGCTCATGCCGTTCTCAGCGCACCCCGCGTCCGCGCATTCCGTTCAGCAGGCGCGGGAGCTCCGCCTCCTCGTATGCACGGGCGCATCGCGCGAGGAGGGCGTCGTCGGCGGCGATCTTCTTTAAAAGTTCTCCGCGCGCGGAAAAATCCATGTCGGCAAAGGCCTCGTCCACCTGAAGAATACGGCGTGCCTCCCGAAGCGCGGCAAGGATCGCGTCGACATTCTCCGGAACGGCCTTTTCGAGCGCGCGTCGAAGCCGCGCCGCGTAGGCGGGCGAAGCCCCGCTTGTGGAAACGGCCATGATAAAATCGCCCCTGCGAACGAATGACGGCAGGTAGAACGAGCAGTTGGGCGGATCGTCGGCCGAGTTAATGAAGATGCCGCGCCGCCCTGCTTCCTCAAACACGGACCGGTTGACGTCCGGGCTGTCGGTCGCCGTGAAGACGAGGGCGGCCCCTTCGAGGTCGCCGGCCCGGTACGCGCGCTCCACGAGGACGAGCCTTTCGGCGTTCGCGCGCGCCGCGTCCACGAGCTCCGGGTGCAGACGCGGCGAGACCACCCTCACGCGCGCGCCCGCATCGAGGAGGTCGAGCGCCTTCCTGAGCGCCACCTCGCCGCCACCGACCACCACGGCAAGAGCGCCCTCGATGTTGAGCAGAACCGGATAGAGTTTCATCGTCCTGCGAGCTCCATGGGGACCGGGAACTCCTCGCCGCTTTCGCGCAGCTCCCGCATCTTCTCATCGTCAAGCCCGATCTCCTTGTCGGTGATGTAGCACTGCGGATCGGGCGCCCACGGGTCGTCGTATGCGCGGAAGGCGCGCACGCGCATGGCGCCGGTGCAGAGCGCGCGGTGCGCGCACAGCCTGCAGCGCCCCTTGATGTACTCTGCCTTGCGCTTGAGCCCGCGCATGAGCGGATCGCTCTCGTCCATCCAGATGTCGCCGAAGCTCCGCTCGCGGACGTTGCCGAGCGTGTAGTCCTGCCAGAACTGGTCGGGATGCACGTTCCCGAAGAAATCGATATTGCCGATACCGACCCCGGTCGAGTGCGCCCCGCCGCCGTTCCATGCGAGGAGCGTTCGCACCTCCTCCGCGCGCGCCGGATCGGCATCGAGAAGCCTGAGATAAATGTACACGCCGTCGGCGTGGTTGTCCACGGTCAGGATGTTGATGTCGAGCCCGCGATCGAAATAATCCTTCGTGCGCCGAAGGATGATGTCCATGGCGCGGCGGCTCTCGGCGTGGGTGAGGTCGTCGCCGTACATATTCCCGCCCCTGCCCGAATAGACGAGGTGGTAAAAGCAGGCACGGCTTATCCCCTCGCGCTCGATGAAATCGAAGATGCCGTCCAGGTCCTCGTAGTTCCGGCGTGTGAGCGTGAGGCGGAGTCCGACCCGCTGCCCCGCGGCGATGCAGTGCTCGAAGCCCTTCATGGCCTTCGCGAACGCTCCCTTCATTCCGCGGAAGCGGTCGTTCACCTCCTCCATGCCGTCCAGGCTTATGCCGACGTAAGTGACGCCGGCGTTGCGGATGGAGTTCGCCGCGCCGCGGTCGATCAGCGTGCCGTTGGTCGAGATGACCGGGCGGATGCCGGCCTTCGCCGCGTGTTCGATGAGGCGAAAGAGGTCCCTGCGCATGAGCGGCTCGCCTCCCGAGAAGAGGAGCGAGGGCACACGGAAGGACGCGAGGTCGTCGATGAGCTTCAAGCCCTCGCCGGTGTCGAGCTCGCCCGAGTATTTCACGTTTGCCGAGTCGGTATAGCAGTGCACGCAGCTCAGGTTGCAGCTGCGCGTGGTACTCCACACCACGATGGGACGCCGCTCGCTCGCGAGCGTTTCGCGATGGTGCGGCGCGTTGCCGTGCGCGTCCGACGGTGCCTCGGTCCCGTAGCGCAGTCCGTCACCGGTGGACGAGCCACCGCAGTAGAGTTTTCCTATATCGATCATCGCAATGCTCCGGAACGCTTATTAATTTTTACAGCCGATGTTTTCCCGGCGACGCAGATCAAGGCGCGGTCGGACTTCATCGCATGTTCTCCTTCTTCCACGCGTCGAACGCCGGCGAAAAATACGTCACGCGCTTCTTTTTGAACTCGCGGAGACTTTTCAGCACCAGGTAGTCGTCGAGGCCCGACTTCGCCTCGAGGGCGGCGATAATGCCGTCGAGTTCGGCATCGCTTCGCGCGTGGATCATCGCGAACAGCGGGTGTTCCCATCGCCCGGGATGCTCCGTCCTCCGGTAAAGATGCGAAATGCTTTTATTCGATAAAAACACCGGCACGACCTCGTCTTCCGTGCGCCCCGCGCCGATCCTCCACGCGGTCATGGCGTTCGCGCCGTACCCGGCGTTATAGTGCTTGAGCACCGCGGCGTAGCGCCGCATGATTCCCTTCAATTTCAGATCCTCGCCGATGGCCACGAGCCGCGCGGCGCCAAGCGAGCTCTGCGCATCGGCGACTATCGCGTCGAACGGCCTTGAGGTGATGGGAAGGTCCGTCTGGAGCAAAAGCACCGCCTCCCGCTCCTCTGCGCTCAACGGGTACTCACCGTCGTCGTGCGCGGGGGCCGTGCCGCTCGTTCCGGCCGCCCAGTCCTCCTCCTCGTCCTCGGGCACGTCATCCCCCAGCCTCAGCATGAATTCTATTTTGTAGAGCTTTTCGTTTCTGAGGATGAGATGGTCCGCCGCGCGGCAGTGCCGGGCGAGCACCGCGGCGGCCTCCTCGAGCGGCGTCGCGCCGTCCATCGCCAGCGTAAACCAGATGTTGAACCGGTGGTCGCGCAGATAATTGTGGCTTACACCGGGATGCGCGTTGATGACCTCGACCGCGCGTTCAACGTCCGCGTCGGCGACCGAAAGCGCGATCAGGCTCGAATGGTAGCCGAGACGGTTCGCGTTGAAGATGGCCGAAATGTTCCGCACGATCCGCTTCGCCTTCAGGCGCGCGACCGTTTCGAGGAGCTCTCCCTCGGCAAGCGAGAGCTCGCCCGCGATGCGCCGGAAGGGCTCGATCGCCAGGGGGATGTCCTCCTGTATGCGGTTGATGATGCGCTCCTCGGTGCGCGTGAAGCGTGTCATTCTCGCGACCCCGCCCGCTTCGGTACGTACACGCAATAGGGCTCCTCGGCCATGCAGTCCCCCGTGTCGTAATAGGCCCGGGCGCGGCAGCCCGCGCAGAAGGCGCGGTATTCGCACAGGCCGCACTTGCCGCCAAGGTCGTCGATCTTTCGAAGTCTGGCGAACAGCTCCGATTTCTCCCATATCTCCGCGAGCGGCCTCTCGAGCACGTTCCCCGCCACGAGCGGAAGATAGCCGCAGGGCTGCACGTCGCCCCGGTGCGATATGAAGCACACGCCGCTCCCGGCCAGGCAGCCGCGCGTCATGGCGGCCATGCCGTCGGTCTCGAAGCTCACCGTGCGCCCCTCCTTTTTCGCCTCCTGGCGCATGATGCGGTAATAGTGCGGGGCGCACGTCGCCTTGAACTCGAAGGGCGCGTCCTTCGTGCGATGGTACAGCCAGGCGAGCACCTCCTCGTATTTCTCGCGTGAGAGCATATCGCTCTCGGCGATCTCCACGCCGCAGCCCACCGGCACCAGCATGAAAACGTGCAGGGCCTTCGCGCCGCGCTCCTCGGCGAGCCGGAGCACTCCCTCGATCTCGCCCACGTTCCGCCGCGTGATGGTCGTATTGAACTGGAACTCGACGCCTTCCTCCAAGAGCAGCCGCGCCCCCCCGAGCGCCCGCTCGAACGATCCCGGGATGCCGCGGAAGCCGTCGTGCGAGGCGGCGTTCGATCCGTCGATCGAGATGCTTGCCCGGCCGAATCCGGCCTCCCGGATGACGCGCGCGATTCCCGCGTCGATCAGCGTCCCATTGGTCGCCAGCGCGGTCCGCAGTCCCTTTGACGCGGCATGGCGCGCGATCTCGAAGAGGTCCGCCCTGTACAGCGGCTCGCCGCCGGTGAGCACCAGAATGGGATTTGCGAAGGCGGCTATGTCGTCAACGACGCGCAGCGCCGCGGCCGTGTCGAGCTCCCCGGCGAAGAGCGAATCGTCCGCCTCCGCGCGGCAGTGCACGCAGCGCAGGTTGCATCGTTTGGTGAGCTCCCAGAATACGAGCCTCAGTGTGTCCGGCGCCATCTTCATTTCCCGAACAGCTCCTCTATAATGCGCGCCACTTCTCCGGGGCCGTGGTGCGCTTCGCGATCGCGGTGTCCCTTCGCCTTCGTCTGGTAGTGCTTGAGATAGGCGATCGGGTTGTGCAGCGTCTTGGTCATGATCTGCCGCGTGAGGTCCTCGATGATGCGGAAATCGTCCTCCGACAGATGTTTGAGCCTGCGCCTCCGGTAACGCTCGAGCTCGCCCGTGCGGATAGCCTCGAACTCGGTGCGTATTTTTACGATCGCCGGGACGACGGCGAGGCCCTCGTACCATTCATAAAACTCGTCCGCGTCGGAGCGGATATAGCCCTCCGCGACATCCACCTCCCGCAGCCGGTGCTTGAGGTTTTCATCCGCGATCGACTTGAGGTCGTCGATGTTATACAGAAACACATTGTCGAGCTTTCCGACCCCGGGATCGACGTTTCGCGGGACGGCGATATCGATCAGGAAAACGGGGCGGCTGCCGCGCTTTTTCGCCACCGACTTCATCATCTCGGTCGTGATGATAAAGCCCGGTGAGGACGCCGACGCGATCACGATGTCCGCGCCCTCCGCCGCCGGGGCTATATCGTCGAGTGGCACGATGTGCGCCTCGCGGTTGACCTCGCGCGCTATCCGCTCGGCGTTGGCGAGCGAGCGGTTGGCTATGGTGATCTCGCCTATGCTGAACTTGGTGAAATATTTCAGGATGAGCTCGCCCATCTCGCCCGCACCGACCAACAGCGCCCGCTGGCGCGAGAGATCGTCAAAGATCTTGCGCGCGAGCTCGGTGGCGATATACGCGATTGAGAGCGGGTTCTTCGATATCTCGGTCTCCGTACGCACGCGCTTTGCCGTTCGGAACGCCAGATGGAAGAGCCGGTTGAGCACGGTGCCGGCCCTCCCCGCGCGCACCGACTTGCCGTAGCAGTTCTTGACCTGGAAGAAAATCTCGTTTTCCCCGAGCACCATCGAATCGAGCGAGGAGGCCACCGACAGCAGATGCAACACCGCCTCGCGCGAATACTTCTTGTAGAGCACCGGCTCGAATTCCGCCCTGGGGAGGGAGGAAACGCCCTCCAAAACGCTCAGCACCGACTCGACCGCCGCGTTCATATCGCGCGTTATAAAATATATCTCCACCCGGTTGCAGGTGGACAGATACACGATCTCATCGACACCCTCGGAGCATGTTTTATCGAAGAAGGTGGGCAGTTCGTCGTCGCCGATCGTAAAGCGCTCGCGAAGGCCGACCGGCGCCGTTTTATGGCTGAGCCCGATAAGGCCGATCTCGGGCCTGTCAATGATCTCTTTCATTTGAAGCCGTGGAACCCCATGGTAATGTAGATGTTGGAAAACATGAAGATGAACATGAGCACGGCGAAAAGGAACGCGTTGAGCTGGCTCGCCCTGTGCGGATTGATACGCCCGCCGTGGCGCAACCAGAAGAGCCCCAGCATAACGGCCCACGACGCATAGAGGATGATCTCCTTGGGACTGCCCTGATACGGGGTGGAGAACACCGCGTATGCGACAACGGCGCCGGAGACAAGCCCGAGCGAAAGCAGCGCGAACGCGCGGGCGATCGCCCACCGGTTGAAATTCTCAATGGACTCGAGGGTCGGAAGCCGGAACACGAAACGCATCGAGGCCTTTTTCTTCAACTGCCATTCCATCACGAGGTACAGCACCGAACCGGCAAAGCTCAGAAAGAAGAAAATCTCTCCGAGGATCGCTATTACGATGTGGAGCGGGAGCAGCCAGTGCCCGGTATCGACCGTTATCCTCCTGGCGGAATCGAGGAAGGGAATCGAGATGATGAGTACCAGCGTAATAAAGGGGACCGCGAGCGTCGTAAACGACCACCACTGGGTCTTCCATCGCGAGAAGTACAGGTAAAAAAGCAGAAGCACGAGAACGAGCGTGAGAAGATAAAAATATCCCCAGATGCTGAACGCCCCCCTGACGACACCCTCGCCGGTGTGGGAATAAAACCGCACGGCCCCCAGCGCGAAAAACGCGAGGACCGCCGCCAGGAGCAGGACTTTTGCCCTGTTACGGTACCTCGCATCATCGGTATGCAGCGAGTAGATGCACATCGCCGAGGTGCCGGCAAACAGGAGGAGCGTGATTATGAATACTGCGTCGAACATGCAAGCCGCCTTCGCCATCTACGGTGGTATTTTTCTGATTCCGCAATAAGCCCGAATCAGCAGACCTGTTTCACCTCTTGAGAATATCTGGATTCTCCCCGGTTATACAACAATTCCAGTATACCACACTCAAAATCGTGTTTTATAACAAGTAATTTTTCTGTCGAGAAAATTGCCATTCCGCGTCCGCATCCTTTTGAGCTTCCCGCCCCCCTCTTGACTTTCAGGTTCCACCGGTATACACTGCTCATCGCCCTGACGCACATTGCGTGCGACCCTGTTCACTACGGAAGAGCCATTATGCCGCGACCCGGAATGAGGATACTGCTCGTCGAAGACGACGCGGCGATACGGGATGAGCGCGTCGTAGCCCTTTTCAGAATTTTCCAGCAGACGGCTACCAACGTTCTGCGGCATGTCGGGGCCACACAGACGAGAATCGAGTTATCGGTATCGGTATCGGTATCGGGGAAAGAAACACAAAAACACCGATTTCGTCGATTAAAAAATGATAATTAATTTGGGCGCTCCATGACCTGTGCGCTATAGTGATAGTGCTGCCTCAGGGTAGCAACCTTCCAAATTTCCACTAAAACGGTTGACGATTCCTCCCGGAATCGTCTTTTTTTTCGCCGTCTCCCTATTTTTCCCGGCGTCGGTGAAAAAAGATTGTATCGGACCACCCGTACGCTACATTGATCAGTATGTTTGATATACGCGAATATTACCGGGATGTCGACGCGACGGACGGCCCTCCGGTCGAACAGTCCACCGGAGAGATCGAAGATGACCTCTCCCTAGACATCGACAATATCCTCGTCTCGCGCTTCGACTCTCTTTACGTCGGGGATCGTCTCAGGCACGGGCGGGGCGCCGTCGAGATACTGTACCCGCGGCGCGCGTATCAGGGCAGCCGGGCGATACTCAAAGGGCCGGACTACATCCGTTACCTGCTCTCACTGTATCCCCGCAAGAGCGACCTCGAGAACGTCGAAAAGATTGTGCTCCGCCCCCGCCATGTCGAGGCGGGTGAAACGGAGCTCATGGCCCTGTACCTGCGCCGGCGGGCCATACTCGTCTTTTATCTGCACCACCCCTGCCTTTTCGCAATCGACAATTCCCGTTTCAGCGAATACGCGGAATTCCTTTCCTTCGAATTAGCCGAATCCTTCGCCTCCGGCGGCATACCAGCGGAGTGGTCCGGCCGGGACGGAATTCGCATACCGCCGCTGTGGTACGCGCTGTCAATCGTGTCACGGTCGGACGACGCGCGGATCGATAAATTTTTCATCCGGCGCGACCGTGCCGAAACGCCGGCCGTATCGAGCCAGATAGACGAGATATCCTTTTTCTATTCGCGGAACGGCTATTGAAGGGACTCGTCGATTATCACACCCACACCCCCCTCTGCGGGCATGCCGAAGGGAGCCCCGACGATTTCATCCGGGCCGCCGTGCGCGCCGGGCTTTCGGAGATCGGCTTCTCCGACCATGCCCCGCTCCCCACAGGCCTTCGCGAGGGCATCACGATGCTTCCCGAACAGGTCGAGGAATACCTGGCGCTCGTCGGCTCGGCGCGCGAACGGCACACGGGCTCGATCGTCGTTAAAACGGCGATGGAAGTCGACTTTCCCTTTCACGACAGCTTCGACCGGCGATACCTTGCGGACGACCGCATCGATTACCTCATCGGCTCATGCCACTTCATCGACGGCTGGGGCTTCGACAACCCGGACCACCTGGACGAGTTCGACCACAGGAATATCGACACGGTCTACGCTGATTATTTTGCCATAGTGAGCGGCCTCATCGCCGCGGGCGTTTTCAATATAATCGGGCACTTCGATCTCGTGAAAAAATTCGGTCATCGCTCCCGCGCCGACCAGAGCGGCATGGTACGCCGCCTCGCCGGCGAATGCGCCGCCCGGGGCATCGCGGTCGAGATCAACACCTCGGGACTTCGCAAGCCGGCGGGCGAGATGTATCCCTCGGCGTCGATTCTCTCCATTCTCTTCGACGAGGGGGTGCCGCTCACCCTGGGCTCCGACGCCCACAACCCGGACGAGGTGGCCTACGAGTTTGCGCTCGCGGCAGAAGCGGCCAAAAAGGCCGGGTACCGTTCGATATCCGGCTTCTCGAAAAAAAAGCGGTACGATATCCCGCTGTAAACGAAACCGGCCCCGCGCACTCGGGTGCGGCGGTCCGGCCGAAGCACCGGTACATCGACGCGCGCGCGGACGATCGTCAAGATGATGGAGCGAATCCACAATGAGCCTGCGACAGAAGAATGGACTTCTCATGGTACCGACCCCGGACGGGCTTGAGATCGGCATCGCCGCACGACGCGCCAATACGATCGATTATTCCGACGAAAGTCCGCGCATACGACGTCGCGAAAAGGAGCTCCTCGGCGCCCATATCGGCGCACCGACGCGTGCAATCCTCATGCTCAATCAGGTGCACGGCGACGAAATCGTCGATATCGAAACCGTCCCCGCCGGCGATCCCCCCACGATAGCGGACGCCGACGGCATGATTACCTCCCTCCGGGACGTATGCCTGGTCATCCGCACCGCCGACTGCGTGCCGGTCTTCGTATACGACGCGGCACGCCGCGTACTCGGGGCCGCACACTCCGGCTGGCGCGGATGCCGGCTCGACATCGCCGGGAAGCTCGTCGAGCACATGGTGCGGCGCTACGGCTCATGCCCCGGCGAGCTCGACGCGTTCATCCTGCCCGGAATCGGCCCCGGCTCGTACACCGTCAACGAGGATGTCGCCTCCCACTTCCCGGGCCACCTTACATGGGAAAACGGCTCCATACGGCTCGATCTACCGGGCTGTATCCTGGCGTCCCTGTCCCGACGGGGGCTGAGCCCCGATCGCATACTGACAGCCGGGCGCTGCACGCTCGAGGAAAGCGACGAATTCTTCAGCCATCGCGCGGGGTCTTCGGGCAGAAACCTCAATTTCGGCCTGATGCCCGGCAACACGGGCTGAGCGCACCCGGGAAGGGCGTTCCACGAGAAAAAAAGCGGAAAAAATTTGCACTTTCCCTAATTCTTTGCACTATTAATGCAATTGCCTCGTTTTTCAGCGATAGAGCTTTGCCCGCCGGCAGCGGACCGGAGCCGGGGTTCGGAGCGCATGGGCAAGGAACCGAATCCGGTATCAATTTTTCTCGCGGCACAGAAAACATAGAGCGCCTAAACATGCGTGCCCCGCTATTCAAGGAGGAGTATCATGACACATCGGGAGGACGCCCATCAGCTCTCAAGCCTACTAGAGTCGCGGAAGCCTTCGGCGGTCATCGCTGAAGTCAGGAACATCTTCTGCCGCCATTATCCCGCCCGCGCCTTCGCCCCGGTCTCCCGCGGCGCCCGGATCGTCCGGGAGCTCTTTGCGGGGAAATATCCCGGATATCGCGCATGCAACACCGACTACCACAATCTGACGCACACCATGGACGCGCTCCTGGCCTCGGCCCGGATCGTTGATGGTTTTAACATCCAGAACCCGCCCCTTCCGGCACCGGTCACCATCAATCTGTGCTGTGCCGCCCTTTTGCACGATACCGGCTATATCCAGGAGACGTGGGACACGGAGGGAACCGGCGCCAAATACACCGCCACGCACGTGGAGCGCAGCGTGAACTTTCTGCAGAAGAACCGCGACGCGTTCCGTTTTGACGACGAGTCGGTCAGGATGATAAGCAACAGCATCCGCTGCACGGGACTCAGCGTCGATCTAGACACCATCCCGTTCGCCTCCGACGCGGAACAGTGCGCCGGGTGCATCCTCGGCACGGCGGATATCCTGGGGCAGATGTCGGACCGGGCCTATCTGGAAAAACTGCTCTTCCTTTATTACGAATTCAGGGAAGCCGGTATCGCCGACTTCAACACGGAATTCGACCTGCTCCGAAAGACCGTCGACTTCTACCAGATAACGAAGAAGCGGCTGACCGAGTCATACATGAACATTCATATTTATTCCCAGCTTTATTTCAAACACCGCCACGGTATCGATACAAATTTGTATCTTGAGGCAATAGAGCGTCAGATCGCCTATCTGGAAAAGATAATCGAAGACGATTCCACCAACTTCCGCCACAAGCTCAAACGCGGTCCCTGGGTACACGAGTATCGCGGAGACAGGGATACGCAGCCGATTCCAGGCACCAGTCCCCAATAGCGGCCCGTTTCGTTCCGCCGTACTCCCAGCACCATTCCGTATCGACGAAGCCCCGGTCGGCACAAAATTGTGCCGCTCTCCTCGCGGGCCTGGTCTCGATCACCGTCCCCTGCGCCTTCGTGGGCGTCGCTTAATCGGCGATTATCGGCCTTGCCGCGGGCGTACCCGTGGTCCCCGCGGTCATCATGTTCGACAGGCTTAAAATCGACGATCGCGGCGATCATCGAGGGAGCGCGCACCGGGAAGATCGGCGACGGCAAGATATTCATCATTCCCCTCGAAGAGTGCATCCGTGTGCGGACCGGAGAAACCGGCGGCGATGCGATCGGGTCGTTCGGCAAAAACCGGGGTCGCGCTGCTCAGGAAAAAACTTGCGCGGCCCCGTTTCGAGTGCCTATACTACGGCACTAACATTGCAACGCGGCACATAGACCGCAATTACGAAACATCGTTCAGTACAATCCGGCATAAGAGAGGAGTTGTCATGAGAAAAACAAGACTGTTATCGTGCCTGGCCGCCCTTGCCCTGCTCGCAGCGGGCATAGCGCCGGGAAAAGCCCGCGCCGAGGAGGGCGGATCGTTCTTTAAAATCCCGGTGGGCCTCAGCTATGCGAGCACCTACTGGTGGCGCGGGGTGGAGGTGAACGGCAAGGGTTCGGGCGTGCTGTGGCCGTCCGTGGGCCTCGCGCTCGGCGACACGGGTCTGTCGCTTCTCGTCACCGCGGGCCTCGACATGGATTATTTCTCGGCGGACACCAGCCGCGACCGCAGGGCAATCCGGCCATATCACGAGGTCGATTACTGCGCGTCCTTCGCGAAAAACCTCGGTGCAATCGCGTCGTTCAACGTCGGCGCCCTGTACGCCCAGTATCCGTTCTACGACGACAACGATTCTTCGGCCACCAACCCGGCCTTCATCGAGGGATCGCTCGGTCTGGGCCTCAAAACGGTGCTCAATCCGCGCATCGACTTCTACTACGATTACTTCATTAAGGAAAACGCGGACAAGTTCCCCCATGATGAGGACTATTACGCAAAGTTTTCGCTGGGCCAGGAATTCATGAAGACCGCGGACTCCGCCGTCACCGTGTCCGCCTGGGTCGGCTATTACAACAATGCCTATCTCGACGCGAAGGGCTTCAGCGACGCCGGGCTCCGGCTCGGCTTCCTGAAGGACTTCAGCGGCACGGTTTTCGCCGCGGGGCTGTACTACGCCCGCTCGCTCGACAGCGACTTCTGGAAGGAGTATGACCCGGACGGGAACGGCAGGGGCAGGATTAAAAACCACGTCTGGGCCGATTTCAGCGTGACGAGAACGCTCTGACCGCCGTTCGCATACCCGTACGAAAAGGCGCGCCGTCCGGCGCGCCTTTTTTGTCCTATCCGCAGCGCGAAAAGCCGCACATGCGGCAGACCGAACAGCCCGACTCGAACTCGAGCGGCCCGTGGCAATCCGGGCACACGCCCACCATCACGGCGTCCGAGCCCTTGCCGTTGGTCTCGGCGGCGTTCTTCGCGGCATCGCTCCCCTGGCCCTCGCGCGAGTCGACGCCGAGGTGCCGCTCGAGCGCCTTGGCGATGGCGTCGGCGCATGAATAGATGCGCCCGCCCTTTTCCCACGCCTGGTTCGGACAGCGCACGCCCTTCAATTGCTTGATGATCTGTACGGGCTCGATCCCACAGCGCAGCGAGAGCGAAATGAGGCGACTGACCGCCTCGGTCTGGCTCGCCGCGCAACCGCCGCTCTTGCCCATCGTGGCGAATACCTCGAAGAGCCCCTCGTCGTCCTGGTTGATCGTCACGTACAGCGCCCCGCAGCCCGTGGACATCTTGCGCGTCGAGCCGAAGGTAACCTCGCCGCGCGATCGCGGCATGAGCTGGTGCGGCCCGTCGGCGGCCGCCGCGGAGGGCGCCGTCTCGCGTTTCACCTCGAGCACCTGGTTCTCGCGCGAGCCGTCGCGGTACACCGTCACGCCCTTGCAGCCCGTGGCATAGGCGAGCCGGTAGACCCTGTCGATGTCGCCGACCGCCGCCTCGTTCGGAAAATTCACGGTCTTCGACACCGCGTTATCGACGAACCGCTGAAAGGCCGCCTGGATCTTGATATGGCTCTCCGGCGCGATGTCGTGCGCGGTGACGAAAACTCCCCGTACGTCCGCGGGCACCTCGTCGATGTGCGCGGCCGTGCCCTCGGCGGCCACGCGCTTCATGAGCTCGTCCGAATGGAACCCGCGCTCACGCGCGGCGCGCTCGAAGAGCGGATTGACCTCCACAAGCGCGCTGTCGTCCATGACGTTGCGTACGAAGGCCAGCGCGAAGATGGGCTCGATGCCGCTCGTGGTGTCGGCGATGATGCTGATGGTTCCGGTCGGCGCGATCGTCGTCGTGGTCGCGTGGCGTATCGGCGGTTCGTTCCGTTCGGCGAAATCCGAAAGCCCGAAATTCGGAAAGGCCCCGCGCTCAGCGGCGAGCGCGCGCGAGGCCTTTTTCGATTCGTCCTGGATCGCCGACATTACGCCCTCGGCGATATCGACCGCCTCATCCGAGTCGTACGGAATGCCGAGGCGGATGAGCATATCGGCGAAGCCCATGATGCCCAGGCCGATCTTCCTGTTCGCGAGCGTCATCTCCCGTATCTCGGGGAGCGGATACCTGTTCCGATCGATCACGTTGTCGAGAAAATGCACCGCGTCGCGCGTAATCGCGGCGAGCTTTTCATAATCGATTCTGGCCCCGTCGTCATCGCCGGCAATGACCCGGGCAAGATTGATGGACCCCAGGTTGCAGGACTCGTAGGGGAGCAGGGGCTGTTCGCCGCAGGGATTGGTGCTCTCTATCCTCCCGACCTTTTTAAGCGGATTGCCGTCGTTGATGCGATCGATAAAAACGATCCCGGGTTCGCCGTTCTCCCAGGCCTTTCCGACGATGAGGTCGAACACGCTTGCGGCATTCAGCCGCGTGACGACGCCTCCCGTGCGGGGATTGACGAGATCGTATTCGCCGCCGCTCTCCACCGCGCGCATGAATTCGTCGGTAAGCGCGACCGAGCAGTTGAAATTGGTCAGTACACCGCCCTTTTCCTTCGCCGAGATGAATTCGAGAATATCGGGATGGTCGACAGCGAGGATCGCCATGTTCGCGCCCCGCCTGGTCCCACCCTGTTTTACGGTTTCCGTCGCGGCATTGAAGATGTTCATAAAGGAAACCGGGCCGCTCGACACGCCGGTGGTGGAGCGCACCATGTCGTTTTTCGGACGCAGGCGTGAAAACGAGAAGCCCGTGCCGCCGCCGCTCTTGTGGATGAGGGCCATGTTCTTGATGGCGTCGAAGATATCCTCCATGGAATCGCCGACGGGCAGAACGAAACAGGCGGCAAGCTGCCCCAGGGGCCTGCCGGCGTTCATGAGCGTGGGGCTGTTCGGAATGAACTCGAGCGAGGCCATCATCTCGTAGAACCTCGTGGCGGTTGCGCTCACCTCTTCCCGCGATCTGCCGTAGGCATAATCGGCGGACGCGATGAATTTCGCGATCCGTTCGAACATTCCCGCCGGCGTCTCGACGACGCGCCCCTCCTCGTCCCTGGCAAGATAACGCTTCTCGAGCACCACGGCCGCATTGCCCGAGACGGCGGGGACCACGGCCGAGGATATGATTATTTCGTTCCAATCGGACTCAGTCTTGTTCGTGACGACGGACACAAGCGGCCTCCACTGAGAAAATAGTGCGATTCTGAAGGGGATTCAATATATTTACCGGGACGGACGGTCGCGCATCAGCGCGTCGCTACCATCCCGTGAAAACGCCTGAAAAGATAACGCGAGTCATGCGGCCCGGGGCTCGCCTCCGGATGGTACTGTACGCAGAACATGGGCAGCCGCCGGTGCCTGAACCCCTCGACGGTGTTGTCGTTCAGGTTGACGTGGGTTATCTCGACGTCCTTTATACCCTTCATCGAGTCGAGGTCCACCGCGAAGCCGTGGTTCTGCGAGGTTATCTCCACCCGTCCCGTTTCAAGGTCTTTCACCGGCTGGTTCGCGCCGCGGTGCCCGAACTTGAGCTTGTAGGTGCGGCCCCCAAGGCCGAGGGCCATGAGCTGGTGGCCGAGGCAGATGCCGAAACACGGGACCTTCTCTTTGACGATGTCGCGCACGAGATTTTTCGCATACTCCACGGCGTCGGGGTCGCCGGGACCGTTCGAAAGGAAGACGCCCTTCGCCCCGTCGGCAATCGCCTGTTTCAGGGGGGTATTGCCGGGATAGACGGTGACGGCGAACCCCTCCCCTTCGAGGAGGCGCAGTATATTCATCTTCACGCCGAAGTCGAAAACGGCGATCGGCAGGCTTTCAGGGCCGGCGCCGCCGAACCGATAGGAGTTCCCGCAGAAGACTTTAGACGCAAGATCGAGCCCGTCCATCCTCGGGTGCGCCATGAGCCGCTCGTGCGCCCCCTTGCGGTCACGGAAAATGCCCGCGCGCATGGCGCCCTTGTCGCGGATATGGCGCGTGAGGCGCCGGGTGTCCACGCCCTCGATGGCCGCGATGCCGCCCTGTTTCAGATATTCCGCGAGCGACATCGTGGCGCGGAAGTTGGAGTAGGTTTTGCTGTACTCTTTTACGACGAAACCGGCAACCTGGATCTTCGCCGACTCGACATCGTCGGGATTGACGCCGTAATTGCCGATCATCGGATAGGTCATGGCCACGACCTGGCCGCTGTAGGAGGGATCGGTGAGCACCTCCTGGTAACCGCTCATGGTGGTGTTGAACACGACCTCCCCCAGGCTTTCGAGGTCGGCCCCGAACGGTGCTCCGGGGAGCTCAGTCCCGTCCTCGAGTATAAGATATGCTGATGACGGCATGTTTCTCCTCATTGACAGATGGCGTCTGTGTGCCAATAAAACGGTACCGTCGTGCTGTCAAATATAATACATCGCGCGCCGGATGACAACCGTGTAAAATGGGGACGAACGCAAAAAGACGAAACGACGACGGGACTCCGCCACCGTCATCGGGCCGGACCTGTGTCAGCGGCGGTAGGACATGCCCAGCATCATGACGCCCTCGCCACCCGGCATCTCCCGCATCTGGAGAAACGGCACGAGGGCGGAGCGCTCGTCGGCCGTCTCGCGCTTGTAGACGTCATAGCCGGTCCGCATAAAAAACGCCGCGGCGATGTCCGCGAGCTTCACGGCCCCGAGCGCGGCGAGAAGTACCTTCCCCCCATCGCCGCTATCGAAATAATACGCGGAGCACGCACCGAGCGCCATCTCCGAAATGAAAAATCCCCAGCCGGCCGGCCGGCGCCCCTTGTAGAACTGCCCGCCGCCCGGTACGACGGCCGAACAGAGCGCCGCGAACCCGTCGCGGTCCTCGAAGAAGGGCGGCAGCGTTCCCGAGCGCGAGAACTGCGCGGCGAGCTGGTCGAAATACGCGGCGCTTATGGTGAGCGGCGACGCGGCCCACAGAAAATACTGCATGCGCTGCAGGTCGCGCGACTTGTCGGCATCCCGTTCCCAGGGGAAAAAATGGGCGGAGAAGCCCGTTAAAAGCGACGGAAGCGCGAACTGTACGGCGAGCACCGAGCCCGAAGCGGCGAGCCCCGGCACATCGGCCCTGGGGTCCTTGAACCCGAGGTAGGCGGTCGAGAGAAACGCGCCGTATACCGGCAGACACGCGTTGCCGCCCGGATTGATGACGCACGCGCCTTCGATATAGCGCTTGCGCGGGTCGGTGTCCTTTAAAAGCGTCGAGCCCGCGCCGTACCGGGCGATCGCGTTGTCCGATATTTGCATCGTGTAGCGGCGCGACTCTTTCTTTGCGTCGGGAAAGACGGGTATGACGATTCTCGATCCTTCGCCGGGCCGTGCCGCCGGTATCCGCACCACGGACTCATACCGCCCCACGGCGAGCACCTCGATCGTACCATGGTCGCGCGTAGGGAAGGTCCCCGCGACGAGTCCGTGCCACTGCCCCGCCCCGATACGATAGCGGTCCGAATCGAGCCGGGCCAAAACCGCCGCGACGAGCGGAAGGCCCTCGTGCAACAGGGCCGCGGACCTCGCGAGTTTCAGGGGGATGTTCATCATGATACGGCTCTCGAAGCGCTCCATGCGCGCGAGGTGGCCCAATTCCTCGCGGCGCGGCACGACCCTCATGGTCGCGCCGTATGACTCACCCATCCGCGAGAGCAGAACCACCACGTAGAGGTCGACGTCGAGGAGCCGCGCCGCCCGTTCGTAAAATTCGTCCCCCGGCGCGCCCTGCGCTCCATTGAAGGCCCAGCGGAGCTGGTGCTCCTCGACCGGCATGAACCGGCCGCTGCGATCGAACGCGTCGCGAATGGCGGCCGCTGATTCTATGCCGAGCGCGCCGAGCGCCGGGTCGGCCGCTGGAAGCGCGAAAACGGCCACCCCTCCTGAAGGGGGGTTTACCCGTATCTCCGCGGCTTCCGCTCTCGAACCCTGGAATATGACAAGGGCCGCAAGGGCCGCGAGTATCAGCGCGGCGGGATATCGTATATATCGGGTGCGATTCATCGTCATTATCGTCCGCCGGGGCAGGCTCAGAACCTGTAGGTCATGCGGAGACCGGGTGCGACATCCCCTTCGTCGAAAAGCAGCTCCGGTGCGATCGAAAACCGCTCCTCGAGCACACGACCCGCGCTGATGGAATTCCCTACCGAAAGCACGTGCGCCACCTCGATTATTTTCACGACACCGAGGGCACCGAGATATATCCGGAGGCGTTCGGGGTCTCCCCTCGTTTTACGGTACGAATCCGTCGGAGCGTCGTACCGCTGAGCGGACGAATATTCGCGCAGGGCCGAGTAGACCAGTACATTATTCAGATGAAAATAAAGGTATCCCCACATTCGGTGC
>JADFDB010000069.1 GCA_018263175.1 Spirochaetota bacterium | reverse complement strand
CAGCCGATCGTAGGAATAACGCTTCCCACCGGTATCGATTAGGACTTTTTCGTCCGGCACAAGCCGCGCGACTGTCGTATCGGTGAGCGTTTGGATGCGGTTCTTGTCGTAAAAATCCGATTTGTAAATGATGAGCCTGTCGCGACTGATCCCGTCGGCAAGATACTCGATGACGCCGGGACGGTAATAATAGAGGTATGGCGAAGAGGTCAGGATGGTGATGGCGCCTTCCGTATCCGATTTGCGAATTGCGAGCGCGGCCTCGATACCCGCTACACCGTTACCAATGATTAGATAGTTCACGCACTTCCTCCCGGTTGATGGATCGCTGTCGAATTTTACCCGTAATAAACCGGGGAGGCGGGAATTCAATCGATTTTTTTAAAGACTAACGACGAAGTATCGGGGGTGATGGATACGCCCGTCGGAACACCCGTCGGGTCAGGGCGCCGGGCACTGCGACGGGGACCGTTCGAACGGCCCCCGTCCGAAATACATTAATCAGCCTTAACCCAGAACTGCGAGCGGCCCGCAAGCGAAATGCCGATGAAACCGCGAACCTCGAGGCGCTTACCGCCGTCGACAACCTTGATCTTGCAGCTGTAGGTCTTGCCGTTGTCGGGGTCCATGATTTTGCCGCCGGTATAATAGGCGCCATCCTTGGAAAGGCCCCACATGATGGTCATGCCGAGTATCGGCTTGTCCTTGTTCGCGCCCGTGCACTTGGTGCAGAGGGGATTGGGATCTTCGCCGGGTTTCTTGACGAGCTTGATTATCTTGCCGTACAGCTTCCCGTCTTTTTCGGTGATTTCAAGAAAGGATTTTGCTTCCTTGGTGACGTCATCGATGGTCTTCCACGTCCCGACCGGTGAGGGGTCCGCGTACAATCCGGACGCGACGAAAGCGAAAGCCGCGAGCATGATGAGGGTGAAAACGGTTCTTCTGGCGCCTGTCATGTTGGTGAATCCTCCTTGATGGATAAATGAGATACCGTGAACAAATCGCAAGAGCCCGTACCGATCAGCTTTCCCACGGAACTGAAAAAGAAAAACCGTACGGCATGGGTACCGACGAATTATTCAAAGTATACTGAACAGCCCATGCAAATGAGCATAGACTCATCACTTCATTCAGGTCAAGCATAATTAGCCGACAGCCGGGAGTGTACCATCGACTTTCCGCCGGGATGGAACGGGCGGACGTGTGAAGGGGCCCGGCCCTCGACGTTTCCACTTTTTTCCGTAGCTCCGGATAATATAACTAAAATTATATTGTATTGACAATCCCGATAAGACCGTGTAGCCTGCGAAAAGCCTACGGAATATAATGTCCGTATATATTATTCAAGGGGGTTGTATCCATGAAAAAAGTCGCGGTTTTAGCCCTTGTGCTGTCACTGGCGGTTTTAGGCGGGCAGGTCGATGCCGCCAACGTCGGCGATACGGTATCGAATGTAACGATTCGTGATGCGAGCGATAATCCCGCACAGATACCCGATCTGGGCGTGAAAGTGCTGACTGTTTTTTATAACGACGCGGATGCGGCAGATCTGAGCGACCCGGTGTCGGACGCGCTCAAGGCCAAGAAGTTCCCTGAGGCGCAGTATCGCGGCCAGGGAATCGCGAATTTAAAGGATTCCAAGGCGCCTAATTTCATTATCCGCAAGGTCATCAAAGGTAAAGAGCAGAAATACAATACCAAAATATTGACCGACCCCAGCTATGCACTCAAGAACGCGTGGGGGCTTGCCAATTGCAACGACGCTTCCGTTTGCATGGTGATCGGCAAGGACCGGAAAGTGAAGTATATCAATTATTTCAGAAAGAGCAATCCGTCCAATGCGGCTGAAATCGCCAAGATAGTAGGCCTCGTAGAATCGCTTATCGCCGGGAAGTAAAACCCGTCGATCCAGCGAAGTGAAACGGGCGACGCGCATGCAGCGGTGAGGTGCGCGTTGTCCGTGTATTTTTTATTGACAAAATATGCCCGTATCACTACTGTCGGTTAAAATAACACTTGAAAGGATGTGAGAAGCTAATGCCCAGCCCTATCGAAGTAGAAGTAAACGGCGACATCGAAAAGGCCTTTAAAAATCTGAAAAAGAAGATGGCGTTCGAAGGCATATTCAAGGAGCTCAAGCGCCGCAGGTACTACGAAAAGCCCAGCGAAGAAAAAAAGCGCAAGAAAGAAGAGGCCGAAAGACGGCGGATCAAGAAGATCAGGCGATTCGCGGCGCAGAGCAAAGGGCGTCGTTTCGTTAACGTACGGGTCGTGACGAAAGAGCGAACCGAAGAGGAATAAGTCAGGGGCTGCCCAGCAAAGAAAAAATCCGGTTATGCCGGATTTTTTTTATTTGGTGCGCCCGACACGGGCGCACGCAGTTGAGGGTGGAAATCTCTTATGCACCCGGTTCGGGGAAGCAAGAGCCGGACCGGTGTTGTCGGCGGCTGCGGGAAAAAAATGGGGTCAGAGCACTCTTTTCCACGACCCGATAGCCTGAGAAGCCTTCAGTGTTTTTCAGACCGTGCCCTCTGGAGATGACGCTGAATAAAAGGGGTCAAACCGCCTGTGACCGCGCCCTCCAGCAATGGGGTCAGAGCACTTTTACGACCAGGCTGATGACTCGAAGGGAAGGCACCCGTCTCCTGGAGGTATTCGTGGGAGGCGGACTCGAGCAGGGGACAGGGCATCCGGACGTATGCTGCCGGGTAGCGGAAACAGGGCGGAGTATGCAATGGGGTCAGAGCCCTTAAAAAAAGCACCGTGCCAATCCTGCGACACAATAATATGGAAACCGATCGCGACATTCGACCGCTTGCGGAACGCTGCCGACCGCAGACGCTGACCGCCTTTGTCGGTCAGGCGCATCTCCTCGGTCCGGGGAAAATACTTCATTCGGTCATCGAGAAGAAAACCGTATTTTCGATGATCCTGTGGGGTGAGCCTGGATGCGGCAAAACCACACTCGCCCGGCTTATCGCCGCCCATTGCGGTATGGAGGCCCATTTCCTCAGCGCCGTCTCTTCCGGAGTGCCCGAGGTCCGCAAGGTTATAGAGCGCGGAAAGGAAAACCGGAAGAGCGGCGTGCAGACGCTCCTCTTCCTCGACGAGATCCACCGCTTCAACAAGGCCCAGCAGGACGCGGTCCTCGGCGCGGTCGAGTCGGGCGACATCGTGCTCATAGGCGCGACGACGGAGAACCCGTCCTTCCAGGTGATTGCGCCGCTCCTCTCGCGAAGCAGGGTGGTGCGCCTGCGCCCGCTATCGGAAAATGACCTCATGGCCATTCTCGAAAGCGCTCTCGCAAACGACCGGATGCTGCTGGATACGGGGGTGCGCATTGATGCCGCCGAAAAGGCGAAACTCGCCGCCCTGGCGCAGGGAGACGCGCGCCGCATGCTCAACGTGCTTGAACAGGCGGCCCTGCTCGCAGGGGATGGGAACATAACCAGCGAGGTGATCGCCGAAGCGCTCCGCGGCGTGGTGGTGTACTATGACCGCGCCGGAGACCGGCATTACGACACCATCTCCGCCTTTATCAAGTCCATGCGGGGCTCCGACCCCGACGCGGCGGTCTATTACCTTGCGCGCATGCTCGTCGCCGGCGAGGACCCGGTATTCATCGCCCGGCGCATGGTGATTTTCGCCTCCGAGGACGTGGGCAACGCCTCGCCGCAGGCCCTGCCCATCGCGGTCGCCGCCCTGACCGCCGCGCAGACGATCGGGCCTCCCGAGGCGGAGATCGTGCTTGCCCAGTGCGCAACCTTCCTGGCGTCCTCGCCGAAGAGCAATGCCTCGTACATGGCGCTCATGAAGGCGAAAACGCACGCCGGTGATTTCTCGGTCGAAATACCGATGCATCTTCGCAATGCACCGACAAAGCTGATGAGCGAAATGGGATATGCAAGAGAATACCGCTATCCGCACGATTCCGAAGGGCATTTTGTGAAGGAACGCTACCTTCCAGAGAAGCTCGCCGGAGAGACTTTTTACCGGCCCTCCAGCGAGGGCAGCGAAAAGGCCATTGCCGAACGGCTCGCGCGCCTCTGGCCGGAACGGTTCGGGAAGTAGCCTGAAAATGGGGACAGAGCCCTCATAATTCAGCCCAAAGGCCGATGCGCGCCGAAAAAGGGGTCAGAGCACTCGAAGTACGGGGTCAGGGCACGCTGGAACTCCACCGGTCAACCCCGATAAAGGGGTCAGAGCATAGTATCAGAGCGAGTCACACAGGGCGTTCGGATAGATCTGGCTGAAATGCGGGGTCAGAGCAACCCAGGCAGAGCACCCCAAAGGACCACCGGAACGCACTTGAACAGATGTGCCTGCCCTGAAATATGGGGTCAGAGCGCCAGCAGAGCACCCGTAAACCAGCCAAAGACCGGCGCGCGGCCGATAAAGGGGTCAGAGCATTATACAGAGCGCCATAATAAAACCGAGCACCCTGGAGTCCCCATGCCTGGCCACATATCCGGCACAAAGGCCCAAAACGGGCTGGACAGGGAAGAAGGGGCGGGTAAGCATTGCTTTCTGTCCGATGGGGTCAGAGCATACCGCCATTATGCCGAAAAAACGGACGTAATTCAAGCCGAGCCTGAAAATCGTCGGCCAGTTGGACATGCACGCGAAAAAAAGGGGTCAGAGCACCCTTAGCGCCGGGCGCTTAACCCAGTGCCGGAGAGCGAGCCAAACTCGTCCCGGACCTCGAGAAGTCAGCGGAAGTACGCGATTGGGCCCGTAGCGGGGTCAGAGCACCACCTGAAGGAAAAACGCGCCGCGGGGTGCATATCGACATTTGTAATTTCAAAGGAGAACCATAATGCATCACACCGAACGCGACAGGCTGTTTGAAATCCTCTATACCAAATCCTTCATCTATCGCGACAATCCCCCCTTCACGCTGGTGTCCGGGCGCCAGAGCCCGTATTATTTTGACTGCAAGGCCGCCACGCTCGATCCCGAGGGGCTTGCGCTGGTCGGCGCGCTCATGTTTCAGGCCATCCGCGAAATGAAGCCCGATGCCGCCGGCGGGCTCACCCTGGGCGCCGACCCCATCGCGCTTTCCACGAGCCTCGACGCGTACCGGCAGGGCGTGTCGATCAGGCCGCTCATCGTGCGCAAGGAGCCGAAGAAGCACGGCACGGCCAAGTGGATCGAGGGGATTCTGGACGGGGTAAAGCGCGTGGTGGCGATCGACGACGTCATCACGACGGGCGGTTCCACGATCACGGCGATCGAGCGCATGCGCGAGGCGGGATTCGAGGTAATCGCTGCGGGCGTTATCATTGATCGCGAGGAAGGCGGCCGGGAGGCCATCGAGGCGACCGGGGTGCCGGTCGTGTCGCTCTTCCGGCGCGAGGACTTCGACCGGCGGCGCCTCGGCTGACTCCGGCGACCGCAATCGTAATTGAAAAGGCGCGGAATTTCTCCGCGCCTTTTCAGTATCGGTATGAGCTGAAAACGCTTAGAAGCTGTACTGAATGCCGACGCCGAGCTTCACCATGTTCTGATCGCGGTTCGCGATGTCGTGTACCACGTACCGCCCTTCGAGCATCAACGCGAGCGGCCCGGACAGGTCGAACTGAACGCCGAGGAAGCCTTCTATGCCGGCGTCGGAATCCTCTTCCTGGTCTTTATCATCCCAGTCATAATAGTTGAGCGCGGGGCCGAACCCCAGATACGGCATGATCGCCGCCTTGCCGAGGAAGTACCAGTACCAGTCGAGGTGGATCCCCCATACATCGAAATCGCCGTAACCCTGGTCCGATGTCATGGCGATGTAGTCGACGCCCGGCTTGAAGCGAAGGCTGTCGAAAAGGAAGGTGCCCATGTCGAAGAAAAGGCCGAAGAAGGGCTTGTTGTCGTATTCGGCATCGTCATAGTCTTCCTGCATGATCGCATAACCGCCCTTGACGATGATTCCGCGCGCGAACGAGTCGTTCGTCACCGCGAAGAGCAGTCCAAGCACGGCGAGTATCACGAAGAGTTTTTTCATTGATGCTGTCCTCCAGATATATAATCGTACTTCTAATAACATGCGCTTCGTCAAGGGTTCGGTCCGTCTCCGGCGGGACCGTTGCGGCTTTTACTCATACCGCACAAACTTCAGCCATCGCTGGACGGCCGTACCGTCGATCCGTGCGGCGTTCAATCCTGTATAACGATGGTAAGGATACTCAAAAAAACGAACACCGTCAATCAAAAAACGACGTCGGGTGTGATGTTTACGCCCGTCGCCGCCCTGTCGTGTCAGCCGACGACTTTTGCCGCCCGGCGGTACAGCTCCTCGTCCGGCGCCGACTCGCGGGCCTCCCGTATGTGCCGGCGCGCGAGCGAGACGTTGTTCATTTTATAGGCATACCTGGCGATTAAGTAGTGCAGCCGGTGAAACGACGGGTCCTCCCTCGACGCGCGCCTGAGCACGCCGATCGCGTCGGAGAAGCGCCTCCGGCGGGCATGGAGCTCGGCCAGGGTGATGTAGGCGTAAATGAAATGGGGATTGAGCCGGATGCTTTTATTAAGGAAGGCCTCGGCCTTTTCGAAATCGGCGCGGGCTATCCATTCCATCGCCATCTCGTACGAGTCCTCGGACTCGAGATAGTCGTACCCGTGCTCCTTCACGGCACGTCTCCGGAGGCCGTCGCCGCCACGATCGCCTGTGCTTCATTGGAAGCGATGGCGATCGAGAAGCTGAAATCGGCCGCCTCGAAGGAGGTGAGGCGGATGCGATAGAGGCCCGGCGTGAGTTTCTTCAGCGGAAAATCCTTCACGGTGCAGACGACTGCCTCGCGCTCGGGCTTCCAGTTGATATCGTAGTTGCGTCCCATCTCGACGTAAAGGGTGTTACCGGTGCGGAGGTTGAAGCGCGCCACGTCGAGGACCTTTTCGACGACGAAGCAGGCCCGTACCGATGGGTCCATAAAGGTGCTGTTAACCGCCCTGTTCCGGGCGCTGACCGTAATACGAATGCATTCCTCGGGCTTTTCGAGTGAGAAAAAGACCTCATACGATGGGCGGTTGTCCATCTTTTCCTTCGAAAGCAGTTCCCTGGTGGAGGCTCCCCGGTAGTAATTCTTGAAGACGTAGTCCCTGTCCTGCGTTTGTCTCGTCGCTCCGCACGCCGGAAGAAAAAGCACCGCGCCGAGCGCCGCGGCCATCAGGCGTCTCGGCAGGTACGTACGGATGTCGCTTCGTTCCGGCATCAATCTGGCTCCTCGTGCGGTCCTGCCCGTTGCGGCGGAGTCCGCTCGCGGGGTTTCACGCCCTGAACCGATCCCCGCCACGGACGCGAGTAGTGTGACAAATTTCTTCAGTGCTGTCAAGCAGGCGATCTGAGACCCGGTTTTCTTGTTTCAATTAAATAGTACGGTAAGGCAGGATCAGTGCGGAGAGCAAGGGGTTACCATACGGCAAACGTTCGGGTTGCCTGTGGCTTTGCCCCCCTCCGGGGGGTATGGGGGGCAGAGAGGCGCGTACAGGCCCCGTGCTCTCGCTATACCGCGGGCCTCTCGATCGGCCTCAGCTTGAACGGTATCATCAAGGGGTCAGAGCCCCCTGCTCAAGCCATCGCTCGGCATGAAAGACAAGGGGTTGCAATCCCTTGCTCTGTCGAGAAGTGCACTCGGCGAGGCATACAAGGCCGACATCTCATAGAGCAAGGGGCTGTAGCCCCTTGTGGATTGCCTGTCAGGCGCAAGGGTAAAACCCCCGTGTCCCGCCAGGAGGTTCATCCGGCCTTTCCATCATCCCCAGACGATTTTGCCGTAATCCGTTCGGGAAAGACCATGCCCGGGCACGATCTCCGCGATTTGAAAAATTACACGGGGCCGAAAAATATTCTTGCCTTATCGGCTGTTCCTCCACTGTAATAGCATTCGGTTAAAAAGAGCGGTTTCTCTGGCTTTCCGCACAAAGGCCTTCGCCCTTCTCTGGCGTTCTGGGGCGTTCCGAAATTTAAAACGACACGACTACCGGCATACTACATGTTTCTTAAATCGATGGAAATATTCGGGTTCAAGTCTTTCGCGGAAAAGACCCCGATCGTCTTTGAATCCGGAATCACGGTGATTGTCGGGCCGAACGGCTGCGGCAAGTCCAACGTAGTGGACTCGATAAAATGGGTGCTGGGCGAAAAACAGGCCAGGAACATCCGCGGCGAGAGGATGGAGGACATCATTTTCACCGGCACCGAGTCGCGCAAGCCCCTGTCGCTCGCCGAGGTCTCCATCACCATCGACAACACCAACCGCATCCTCTCGCTCGATTCGGACTCGGTTACGGTAACCAGACGCGTCTTCCGCGACGGCGAGTCCGAATACCTCATCAACAAGTCTCCCGTCCGCCTCAAGGACATCGAGCAGCTCTTCATGGATACCGGCATCGGTAAGTCGTCGTATTCGGTGATGGAGCAGGGCAAGATCGACATGATCCTCTCGAGCCGGGCCGAGGACCGGCGCTACATCTTCGAGGAGGCGGCCGGCATCTCGCGCTTCAAGTACCAGAAGAAGGAGTCGCTGCGCAAGCTCGAGGAGACGGGCGCCAACCTCGAACGGATCAACGACATCATCCGCGAGATCGAACGCGAGAAGGACCACAAGGCCAAACAGGCCGAGCGCACAAAGATATACCTCGGCCTCATGACCGAGCTCAAGGAACACGACGTGCGGCAGAGCCTTTTGCGCTTCGGCGAGCTCTCGCGGCGCCGGGCGAAGATCGAGGCCGAAATCGAGCGGCTCACGCGCGAGCGCGAGGAGCTCTCCTCGCGCGTCTCGGCCATCTCGGCCGAAAACGAGAAGGACGAAAAATACAAGAACGACATTCAGATCCATCTCTTCGAGCTGGACAAGAAACTGCATACCTACAAAATCAAGGTCGAGGACATCGACTCGCGCACCGAAAAAAACCGCAAGCTCATCGAGGAGCAGCACGAGCGTCGCGCCGCGGTCGAGAAAAATATCAAGGAGCGAACGGAATCGCTCGAGCGCCTGCGTCAGGAGACGCTGAAGAACCAGGAAGACGGCATCCGCATAAAGGGAAAGATCGAGGAGGACCGCGGGAGGCTTCAGAGCCTTTTCGATTCGCGCAAGCGCAAGATCGACTCCATCCACGCCTCGCGCGACAAAATCGAGGACAACCGCCGTCGCATCAAATCCAACGACGAAAAGCTTAAGGAGCTGCGTGCCGGCCTCGAGGTGGTCATAAAGAAGCTCGTGGACGCCATTGAAAAGCGCAAGGCCGAGCTCGCGGGCTCGGAGGAGGAGCGCCTTCGCGTGCGCGCGCGGATTGCCGAAAAGCTTTCGGGGCTCGAAGACGCGCTCCGCAGGGCGCTCGCGGCGCTGCGCCTCGGCGACACCGAGGACGCGTCGAAGGCGATCGCGGATATCGATGTTGCGGCCCTGCGGGGCGATATCGCGCTCTTCGAGGGATTTGAGGACGGCTTTCGCTCGATCCTGTTCGATAAAACGGGAGTTCACGCCGAAAAGGAGGGCCTCGACCGCCGCATCAGCGGGATGATGGACGACAGCGAGTCCGCCAACAACGATATCGCCGCGCTCGAGGAGCACATTAAAAACGAGCAGGCCGAGCTTGAAGACATCAACGCGATGATAATGCGCATCGAGAAGGACCTGTCCAGGAACGAGAACGAGCGCGCCTGGATCGAGAAAAATATGCAATCGCTCGCACAGCAGATCAAGGACATCGAGCGGCAGATACAGAACTATTGCGAGGACCAGGAGCGCTCGGCCACGATCATCGAGAACCTCAAGAAAGAGATAAAGGAGTGGGAGGAGCGCCTGATCGAGTTCAACGACCGCAGCGAGGCGCTCAAAAAGACCATAGCCGAGTTCGCGGAAAAGCGAGACGAGGTCGAGAGGCGCGTCGCCGGCCGGCGCGACGTCTCGAAGCAGGACGCCGAGAGCCTTAAAAAGACCACCGAGCGCATCGGCGAGCAGGAGAAGGCGCAGGTCGAGATGGTCTTCAAGATCAACGGTATCGAGGAACACCTCTGGACCGAGTACGAAAAGCGCCTTTCGGATCTCAAGGATACACAGGTCGATGAATCACAGATGCCCGAGATTCAGCGCGGCATACAGGAGCTGAAGAAGAAGATCCAGGACCTGGGCCCCATCAACAACCTCGCCATCGAGGAATTCCGGGATTTAAAGAAGCGCTTCGAGTACTACATAGGGCAGAAAAAGGACATCGAGAAGGCGCGCGAGGACATCCTCTCGGTGATCCAGGACATAAACCGCACCTCGGTGGAGCTGTTCATCTCGACCTTCGCCGACATTCAGAAGAACTTCTCGGAGATATTCAAGCAGCTCTTCGAGGGCGGCGACGCGAGCCTCGAGCTCACCGACCTCGAAAACGTGCTCGAGAGCGGAATCGAGATCTTTGTGAGGCCTCCCGGCAAGAAGCTCAAGAACATCAACCTCCTTTCGGGAGGGGAGCGGGCGCTCACCGCGATCGCGCTCCTCTTCGCGACCTATATGGTGAAGCCGTCGCCCTTCTGCTTCCTCGACGAGATCGACGCGCCGCTTGACGAGGAGAACATCGGCCGTTTTGTACGGATGCTTCAGCAGTTCGCCAGGGGCACGCAGTTCATGATCGTCACCCACAACAAAAAGACCATGAGCATCGGCGAGTCGATCTACGGCGTCACCATGGAGGAGCCCGGCATATCGAAGCTCGTGTCCCTCAAGATGGAGAAGGCGGAGAAGAAGCCGGTTGTACCGTCCCAGCCCTGACGGGCACGTTCGCGGTGCTTATCGGCGAAAGGGGAGCGGGTAGTAGCATTCTTGCATAGCCTGTAGCCAGGTTAGTTTTTCCCGGGATTCGCCGCAAATCTACTGGTTATGTTTCGGGATAAAAATATGCAACACGCTGTCATTGCGAGTCCCGGTTGTATCGGGGCGTGGTAATTACCTCTTTGCTCTATCGAGCGCGGTTTCAGCTTTTAGCCTTTTGCGATCGCCATGTCGCGACGCTCCTCGCGATGACGGTGTTTATCCCGGAACTTGTTTCAGGCTGATGAAAATATTATGTCACATTGTGATTATTGTTTGACAAATATGCATAGCCTTTTTACACTGCGCGCGTCATAATTGGAGAGTTCCGGGCACGATTATAACGGTTGCATCGCTCACAAGGGAGGGTGAAAGAATGAAGGTATCCATTGACGCCATTCTGGGTTCAGCACGGAAGATAAGCAATCAGCGCCAGGTGGAGGAGGAGTCGGCCGACGGCAAACGAAAGGACGGCCTCCGCACCGACAGGGTGGAGATCGAGAACAGGGTGGCGTCGCGGATCGACAACATCCAGAAGGAGCTCCGCGAAATCCAGACCTCGCTTACCAGAAGTCAGATCGTCCGCGACGGGCTTATACAGCTTCAAAACGACATGGCGAAGGGCGGCGCAGGGGCCGCGGCGATTCTCGACAGCGTGCGCTTCGAGGGGGCGCCGGTACTGCGCGAATTCGTTGGTTCGGCCGATTCTCCCTCGGTGCTGTCCGCGCGGCGTGAGAGCATAGGCGGCCTTATAGCCGGCGACGTGGCGAAGCTCACGCGCCTTCAGGTCGAGGTTGAGAACATCGCCGCGAGCAACGTGATCGGCGGCGAGAAGATTGGCGCACTGGTCGGCTCGCTCGAGGATGCACTTTCCGGCAGGGACGCCGCCTCGCTCGGCAGCATCTCGCACCTTAAAGAGGAGGCGGTGACGCGCCTGGTGCGCTAAGGGAAAGGCTTATTTTAGCATACGAAAGACGCGGGCGACCGCGTCTTTTTGCGTTATGGGGCGGCTCGGTATGAACGTTGACAAAACGGAAAGAGGGGGGTATCTTATCGCCGCTATGAATGGATTATTTTACCCATTTCGTTGTTGCTGATGCATTTCCCGACCTCCGAATCGAAAAGCTTCCCGTTCGATCATGTTAATGTCCCCTTCGCCGCTACTTCTTCTTCTGCCGCTTTTCGTACTCCTCCTTCGGCATGGTCGTGGCCCGCACGCTGTAGCGCTTGATGCTGTCCTTCGAGAAGTCGTCCTCGAAGACGAGGTCGCGGCCGCTGTAAACCTTGAGGTCGGCGATCCTGAGCGCGGCGTTCCGGTTCGAGAACCCGATCTTTCCGCCCGTAAGCGCTTCGGGCGCCTCGGCTTCCATGAGCTTTTTGCCGTCGAGGTAGAGCGATGCGCGGTTTTTCTTCACGCGGATTTCGGCGCGGTACTCGCGGTTGAATTCGAGCGGGACGTCCTTCGTCGCGATGTCGGTGATGACGAAGTTGCCCTTTATATGGGGCCGAAGCGTGGTGTTGCGTACGGACGAGCCGTGGAAGACGAGCGTCGCGTCCTTCGCCCCGTCGGCCTTCAGCTTGAAGCCGTAGTAGGTGCGGAAGTCCTCGGCAGCGAAAAAGGCGACCATCTCGGCGGGCGTACCCGGTTTTCCGCCCATCTCGAAGCTGAAGTGGATTGAGGAGTATTCGTGTAGCGGCTCCTGAGTGATGATGGAGTTGTAATTTACAAGTTCGCTGCTATCGTAGTTACGAGTGGCGCGCTTCGTCTCGACCAGCGAATACTGTTTGTTATCGCTTCGTATCTCCCAGTTTCCGGTGATGTTGAGCCAGTTAAACTTTTTTTCCTGCGCGAATGACCAGTTCGGAATT
>JADFDB010000068.1 GCA_018263175.1 Spirochaetota bacterium | reverse complement strand
GTGAGTGGTGACTCCCCGAACCTTATAGAGCATGTCGAGGAGGGCCTTCTCCGGGGTGGCGATAAGGTAGCTCTGCTTGTTTTCTTCTTCTCTGACTATGCCATAGGGATAAACCGCGGCAGGAAGATAATAATAATAGAAATCCCCCAGCGGGGTGTGGAATCGACGGTTTTTATTTTTTTTATACACGGCCGAGGTAAGAACGCTTACCCTCTCCGGAATAAGACCATAGTGGGCCAGGGCATATTCAAATGAAATATACGATGGACCGTAAATGACGGAAGCCAGGCTCTTCAATGAATATTCCCTGTCATCGGCGTCCAGAAATATTCCGCGACGAACCTGGATCACCTTTCCGGATTTAATCATCCTGGTGATGCGGGCTTTTGGCGAGGAATAGCCGCGCAACTCATTTATAAGAGTCATGTGGTCTTTATACATTATTATCTCCGGAAAGTATCAAAATATTGTACTTTCCGGAGAAAGTCAACGATTATTTGGGGTTGTACTTACGGCATAAGCACCAGCGTATGCTCGGCCGCCTTATCGACCTGCGGCCTGGTCCAGAGCATGGGCCGGTACGAAACCTTCCGCCACGAATCGATCATATCCCCATACCAGGGGCTTTTAGGATGCCCGCTCTGCCCCGTGGAATTGATGCTGACGTTCCGGCCGAAGTCGCTCATATCGACGATCATGCGCATGGAGGGGATGGTTCTTGGCGAGAAATCTCCCGCTCCGGCGTCCCACATGTTGTTGTTTATGCACTCGCTGTTGCCGCCGACCGGCACGGGCCCTCCGTTGACCATCTTTTCAAGCAGGCCGATTTTGCTTGCGCCCAGGGGATTGCTGACGAAGGTCGCCCTGTGCAGATCTCCCCACCTCCACTTCGAGCGGTTCTTTCCGAGGGCGACGATGGCTGACTCGTACCCCTCCCTGAATGAGCGGAGAAGGACCTCGTCCCTCGTTTCGATTTTATTCTTCGTAGCGGAATCATCCCACCACGAGTCGTTGGGGTTTTCGAGTAACAGTTTTATGGCCCACATCTCCTTGTCGCCGGCGTCCGACTTCGCGACATCACCGAGTTTATCCTGAAAGACCATCCCGGTCAGCTTCTTCCAGAACATGGCATACAGCACGGCCTGCGGGCTCTCCTCGCTGAAACGCCGGTCCCATTTCATAAGCCAGTCCCTCGCCGCGGCGAGGCCATCGTCCTTCAGCTCAAGCTTCTGGAGATGGGGAAGCACCTCCCCGGCACTCAGGTACACGTCGTCGCCCTGCATGGCGCGGTACGTATCCGCGGTGTGCGGTGCAAGCTTCCTGATAAGCTGGTTGATGCGCTGGGCCCGGTAGCCGTAGGGCCACTTGTTGTACCTGCTGCTGAAGTTCGCGTTTACGGCAGCGCCCAGCCTGGCCCTGAGCGTGTCATAGTATTCGGGCGGGGCAACCTCCTGGTTGGCGGCCACGATAAAGCCCCTCGACGGATTAAACGCGCGCGGCAGCAGGTCGTACGGCACATAGCCCTTCCACTCATGATCGGAGCTCCATCCCGGCGCGGGCGTCTGACCATTCAGGTTCGCGGACCTGGTCGGGATTTTGCCGGGCATCTGGTAACCGATGTTGCCCTTCGTGTCGGCGTAGATGATGCTCTGAGAGGGAACGTCCCAGTTTTTAAGCGCTTCGCGGAACTCCTTCCAGTTTCCGGCCCTGTTGAGCCCTATGATCGCCAGCGCGATGCGGCCCGGCTCGAGCGCGGTCCACTTGAGCGCACGCGGGTCCTCGTTATTGAATCCGGCGAGCGTGCCGGTTTCGGGATCGTACTTATTGTCGTTGATGATCGGCCCCAGGTGCGTTATGCGCACGATGATCTCGACCGAAGGCTTGCCGTTACCGAAAACGATTGTCTCCTTGCGAACGTTCATGTCGCGCCAGCCGCCGTTCCACTTGTATTGCAGGGGATTGGCGGGGTTCACCTTTATCATGTACTGGTCGTTGACATCGGGATAGACGTTTGTGGTGCCCCAGGCGATGTCGGCGTTGTGGCCGACCACCACGCCGGGGTTGCTCGAAAATGTGAATCCCTCGACATCGAACGATCGGCCGGTACCGTCGTCCGCGGCATGCAGGGCAACCTCGTACCAGATGGACGGCATCTGGATGCCGAGGTGCGGATCGTTGGCGAGGAGGCTTTTGCCGCTCTTCGTCATCTTGCCAGTCGCGGCCCAGCTATTGCTCCCCACTCCTTCATTGCCGCCGCCCATCCAGCAGAAATCCGGCGTATCGTTTTTTGAAACAACAGTGCCGGCACCGGGAGCGGGACTGAGGCCCTCCCCGCCCGGGCGATGCGCCGCAAGCGCGCCACCGAACAGTGCCCGGATGTCCTCACCGTTCAGTATGGTCGGTTTTTCCCGGAGGGGCCATGGCGGCAAGAGCCACATTTCGGCCATCTTCGCCCCGAGCCTGGCATGCAGCCGTGTGCGCAGCATCTCGGCGTCGCGTCTGAGACCGAGGTCCCACGCCATGAGCTTCGAGAACACCAGCGAATCGACCGGCGTCCACGGCTCGATTTTAAACTTCACGCCGGTAAGCCCCAGGAGCGCGTAATTGACCGAAAGCTCGCGCGGCTTTTTGCCGGCGATATACGCATTGACGCCGGCCGCGAACGCGTCGAGCGGCGCTCGCTCGGACTGCGTATAGCTTTCATATTCGCGTTTGCAGACCCCATAGAGGCCGAGTGAGCGAAGATAAATATCGGAGGCCATCAAAGCGGCCTTTTTGCCCGTAAGCTCCTCTATCCTGCCGCCGCAGGTTTTGCGAAAGAATTCCATCTGCCACCAGCGGTCCTGCGCCTGGACATAGCCCTGCGCGAAAAACACATCGTGCATATTCTTCGCGTAGATGTGCGCTACGCCGTGCGCGTCCCTGAGTATCTCGACCCGGTCATTGAGGCCCTTCGCCGAAAGCTCGCCGTCGATCCGCGGAAGCGGTGCACGCGCGATGACCTGGTAATAGATGAATCCTCCGCCGAAAATCAGCACAATGACCGCCAGAAGCCCGAGACCCGTGATTTTAAGCGCTTTTGCGAATTTCCCCTGGACCTTCATGAAGACCTCCCGATTGTACGTCATGGTATTATTTCTATATAAACATTGTTGCATAACCGGGAAACCCGATATCCCCGGAATCCGCAACAGGCCCATAGACTATACCGCGGGGATTCGATTGTCAAGAGCGGGATGAGGTGTTTGCGCATCTACGATGAGGTCGATGTTCCGGCATCATGCTATTTCATACCCCACCGCATTGGATTCAGGACGATATAATGCCGTATCCTGTTCAATTCATCGTCGTTACGGATTACATGATCATGAAACCGCGGCTGCCATTCATGCCATTCGTACCCGGCCGAACGAATCACCACGGTCGAAACGGCCTTTTTGTTGAGCACACCCGCCCGCCTGAAAAACAACCCGTCGCGGACCATCGCGTAATAGACGCGCGTCCCGGCGAGGATGAGCCCGTTGTTGCAGCCGAATGGTGGAATCATCACTTGAATTCCTCCCGTCCCTGTAAGATATTTGACGCCGGGGAGCGCCGCCTGTATCATGCATCCACATGAAAGCCCTCTGCCGATCGCTCTGCCTCGTCCTCGTACTCCTCGCGGCTCCGACTGCCCGCGGCGCGGTGATGTTCGACTCTTCCCTGAAGTGGCGCTCGATCAGGACCGAGCATTTCCGCATTCACTACCATCAGGGGCTCGAGGCCGAAGCGGCCCGCCTCGCGATAAAGGCCGAGGAACTGCACCGCGAGCTGAGCCCGCTTCACCGCTGGTCGCCCTTTTTCAGAACGGACGTCGTACTCGTTGACAGCACCGACGACGCCAACGGCTTTTCAACGCCCTATCCCTTCAACCGTGTCCAGCTCTATGTCGCCCGGCCGCGCCCCGACTCGACGCTCTCGAACTACGACGACTGGCAGCGGCTCGTGTTCACGCACGAGTACACGCACACGCTCAACCTCGACGCCATAAGCGGCATCCCGTCGATCAGCAGGTATACCCTCGGCAGGGTGTGCTTCCCCAACATCTTTCTCCCCCTCTGGATGCTCGAGGGCAACGCCGTCTATTACGAGTCGCGCAGGGTACCGGGTGCTCCGCTCGCTCCGGGACGGAACAACAGCACCTACACCGACATGGTGATGCGCGCGGCCTTCTCCGAAAACCGTTTTATGTCGATAACGGCGTCCTCGCATTACCCGCGCGAATGGCCCATGGGAAGCACGCCCTATCTCTATGGCGGCCTCTTCGTCGATTTTCTCGAAAAGAAATACGGCAGGCACAGCTTCTCGCTCGTAATGCGGGAAAATACCGACAACATCATCCCCTACCTCGTGAACAAGAACGCGAGGGACGTGTACGACGAAAGCCTGATCCCCCTCTGGCGGGAGTGGGAGCGCTATCTCGAGGTCCGCTACCGGCGGCAGCTCGATTCGATCGCGGCCGCGGGGATCACCCCCGCACGGTTCCTGACCGACAACGGCTGCCGGACCTCATTCCCTCGTTTCTCCCGCGACGGGAGCCATGTGTATTACGTGCGGTCCACGGCGCGCGAAAGAACGATGCTCATGCGCTGTGCTCCGGACGGCCGAAAATCCGAGGAGCTCTGCAGGGTGCACGACCCCGCGTCCATAAGCGTAACTGAGGGCGCGGTGTACCTTTCGGATGCCGAATACTACCGCTCCTTTTCGCTCTACAACGAGGCGTTCATCTACGATGGACGGAAATACCGCCGGGCGAGCTCCGCCCTGCGCAGCGCCTACGTGGACGTCTCCCTCGACGGAAGCCTTGCGGTGGTCGTGCGGCAGGAGCGGAACCGTTATTCGCTGGTGCTCTCGGACGCATCGTTCTCCGGGAAAAATAGCGTGATCGCGGAAAGCGATGTTCAGCTTTCCTTTCCCCGCCTCTCGCCCGGCGGCGACCGCGTGATCTTTACCATCAAGGACCGCAACGGAAACGCCGATCTGGCGCTCTGGAACGCCTCGAGCGGGACCTTCAGCCGCCTCACCTCCGATCCGTGGAACGACATCTGCCCCACCTGGCACCCGGACGGCAGGCGCGTGATCTTTTCGTCCGACCGGGGCGGCGTGTACAATCTTTACGAGATGGATACCTCCACGGGGACCGTTGCGCGCCTGACGAACCTCGCCGGCGGGGCCTTTCACCCCGACGTGTCGCCCGACGGGGGATCGATCGCCTTTGCCGCCTACGGTGCGCGCGGATTCAACATCGCGCTCATGCCCTATCCGGCGGCAATTAAAGAAAAAACGGTGACCGTTCCCGTCGCGCTCGCCCCCGGCTTTTTCAAATCCGAGGCCCCGGAGGATACGCCCGAGCCCCCGGGATCGCCGTACACACCCATTCATTCGGTGTTCCCGCCCTTCTGGATTCCAATCTTCGGGACATCGGAGCTGTATAAGGACAAATACGACCAGCTTTACGGCATATTCCTGCCGGGCAACGACACACTCTACCGACATTTCTATTCGCTGAGCGCCTACCTCTACAACATACAGCGCCGCGCCGTCGTGGACCTCAACTATCTCTATGCGGGCCTGTACCCTAATCTCCTGTTCCGCTACGAAAACGAGGCCCTCTTTTACGGAAAGGACCGCTTTCCCTGGTCGGACAACCTCTCCTACGGCGTACAGCGCACGCTCGAGCGCGCGGCCTCTGTCGGGATTGAGCTGCCGTTTATCCGCTATCTGTACGCTCACGACCTGATTCTCTCCTACCGGTACGAGGAGGACATTACGGACCTGGCCGCGCCATTGGGGGGTGCACTCGCGCGCTACCGGGACCGCCTGGCCCGGGCGAGCGCTGTCTGGACCTATATCGGCTCCACCGAATATCCCTATTCGATCAGCGAAGAAGATGGTGCGGATTTCGCCGTGGTTGCCGATATATATGATGAGGCCATAGGCTCTGATCTCTCCTTTGCGAAGGTACGCGCCGAGTTTTCCAAATATATCGGCGGGCCGGCTCATAACAATGTGATACTGCTAAGGCTGCGTGGAGGCGCTTCGTTCAACAATCCGGAGCGCCTTTCGCCGTACCCGCTGGGCAGGTTCGAGAGGGGGAAATCGGGGCCGCCCGCTTCGGATGAGGACGAGTTCGGCCTGAGGGGCTATCCGGCGGGAGCGCTGTATGCGGACAGGTTCGCCTCCGGCACGCTGGAATACCGGCTCCCCTTGTTTCAGCGCGAGGGCGGATTCAGGATGGTGCCGCTCTATTTCCGCGATCTTTCGGCGCGGGTGTTCTTTGAATACGGAAACGCGTGGAACGGCAGGCCCGAAATAAAGGAATTCAGGCCCGGAGCAGGGGCGGAAACGCATATCAGGATTACCGCGGGCTATATGATGGATCTTCGCGCCTTCATCGGGTATGCCCATGGTTTCGGCAGGCTCGGCGAAGACCAGGTTTACTTCGGGGCATACGCCTTCTTTGAAGGTGCTTTTAAAAATATTTACCGCCGTTTCGCGTACCTTTAAAAAAAATGCTTTATTAAATGAACCCTGTTCATTTATAGTACGTAGTGGATGTGTTTGGGGCCTGCGACGGCAAAAGCGCGCAGAACCCGTGTGCCGAAAGCGAAGATATAAATACGCTGTGATGAGGAGCGGGCCTTGGAAGGGACCATTGAGAACCAGGTTATTTTAAATCCTCCCAATTTTAAAGAAGCGATCCGAAACGGGGAGGATTTCTACATCCAGTTTTCGCTCATGAGTCCGGTGGTTGAAGAAAACCTCATCAAGGTGCTTCACCGCGAGCTTGAGTACTACGATATCCTCTACATGAAGGACCTGCTGCTCACCGTCCTCAAAGAGCTCATCAACAACGCCGTCAAGGCAAACGCCAAGAGGCTTTTTTTCAGGAAAAAGGGCCTGGATATCCGCAAAAAAGAAGACTACCGCACCGGCATGGACACCTTCAAGGAGGAGGTTTTCTCGGACGAGGCGTCCATATTGAACGAACTGCCCGAGGCGAAACTGGTGGTGCGTGTGTTCTTCAAGGTCCTTCCCGAAAATCTTCGCATAAGCATCATCAACAACATCGCGATCCTGGAAGAGGAGCTTGTCAAGATCGAATCGCGCGTTAAAAAGGCGTACACCTACAAGGACATCTCCGACGCGTTCGACGACGTTCTCGACGATTCCGAGGGAGCGGGCCTCGGCCTTACGATGGCGCTCATCCTGTTTAAAAACATCGGCCTTCCGCCCGAAACCTTCAGCATAACGACCGACGGCAAGCTGACCATAGCCAAAATCAATATACCGAGGCGTCCCGATGCCGGCGAATTCAGCGTAAAGATCGCCGAGGGCATTTTACAGGAGCTCGAGAACATTCCCTCCTTCCCGGAAAACATCATCGAGATCCAGCGCCTCTGCGCAAATCCCGATTCCACCATACGGGAGATCGCCGACAGCATCAAGCGCGACCCGGGCCTCACCACGGCGCTCCTCAAGCTCGCCAACTCGGCCGGGTATATCACCATCAAAAAAATCGAAACAATCGAAGAGGCAGTCAAAATCATCGGCACGAAGGGCATCAACATGCTCCTGGTCGCCACCGGCGTTCAGAAGGTGCTCGACTCCCGCTACAAAAAATTCGAAACCATCTGGAAGAACTCCTACCGGACCGCGTTCTATTCCCAGCGCATCGCGATGCAGATCAAACACAGCAAGATGAGCGAGTTCGCCTATCTCGCCGCGCTGCTCTGCGATATCGGCAGGATAGTACTGCTCTCGATCGGGCCGGAAAAGATCAGCAGGCTCATGGAGATCACCGGAAACCGTAACCTCGCCGAGACGGCCGTCATCGAGGAGATCACCCTCGGGGTGAGCCACAGCACGCTCGGAAGCCTCATCTGCAAGAAATGGAAGTTCAACGACGCGCTGGTGAAGGCGATCGAGTTTCATCACCGGCCGCACGTCGCGCCCGAGCGCTACCGCGACCTGGCGTATACGGTCTATCTCTCCTACATCTTCAACGAAATCGAGAACCGCAACTGCCGGTTCGAGATCGTGGACGAGGATGTGCTCGAATATTTCAATCTCAACAACAAGAAAAACTTCGAAATGCTCCACAAGGTCCTCAAAGAGGCCTACGAGACGAATACCGCAGCCCGCTGACGGCGGGGCCGGGCTTAAAAAGAATTGACTATTTCCCGCACCTGTCGCGTATTAAGCCTAGGTTCCGACAGGGGGTCGCACATGTATTTTCAGGATATAATCGCCGGGCTGAACGAATACTGGGCCCAAAAGGGCTGCATCATCATACAGGGGTACGATCTTGAAGTCGGTGCCGGCACCTTCAACCCGGCGACCTTTCTGCGCGCCCTGGGGCCCGAGCCGTGGAGCGTTGCCTACGTCGAGCCCTCGCGGCGGCCCACGGACGGCCGTTACGGCGACAACCCCAACCGCCTGCAGCACTACTACCAGTACCAGGTGATTTTAAAGCCCTCGCCGCTTAACGTTCAGGACCTTTACCTCGACTCGCTTCGCCATCTGGGCATAAAGCTCGAGGAGCACGACGTTCGCTTCGTCGAGGACGACTGGGAGTCCCCCACCCTCGGGGCGTCCGGGCTCGGGTGGGAGGTCTGGCTTGACGGCATGGAGATCACGCAGTTCACCTATTTCCAGCAGTGCGGAAGTTTCGAGCTGGACCCGATCCCGGTCGAGCTGACCTACGGGCTCGAGCGCATCTGCATGTATATCCAGGGGGTGGACAGCGTATTCGACATCAAATGGAACGAGAACATTTCGTACCGCGACGTTCACTATCGAAGCGAGCTGGAATTCTCGCATTACAACTTCAACATCGCCTCGGTGGACCTTCATTTCAAGCTGTTCGACCTGTATGAAAAGGAATGTCTGTCCATACTCGAATACAACGAACCCCCGATCGTACTTCCGGCCTATGACTGCGTGCTGAAATGTTCGCACATCTTCAACATGCTCGATGCCCGCGGGGCCATATCCGTCACCGAACGCGTCGGGTACATCATTAGGGTCCGCAACATCGCCCGGCGCTGCGCCGAACGCTATCTCCAGATACGGGAGGGGTTGGACTTCCCCCTGCTCCGGAACGGGGCCGCGCGGGTATAAACGACGATGCACCTTGGATTCGGCAATCTTGAGAGATTCCTGGCCCGGCACGAACGGTTCATTATCTCCACACACGAGAGCCCCGACGGCGACGGCCTTGGCGCCGAAATCGGCTTTCGCGAGATACTCACCTCGCTGGGAAGGGAGTCGGTCATACTGAACTCGGACCCGGTCCCCGACAAGTTCCTGTTCATCGATCCCGAACACGAAATAAATGTCTATGACGATTCCATTACCCTCCCTCATCCGCTCGAGGAATACGCCGTTTTCGTTCTGGACACCAACGACTTCGACAACATCGGCACGATTTTCCCGAAGCTCAGGGACAGGGTCAGAGAGGTCTTCATCATCGATCACCACGAGGGCGGCAAGGACAAGCTGGAATCGAACTTCATAAAGGTCGAGGCTTCGTCCGCCTGCGAGATCGTCTACAGTCTGTTCATGTATTTCGGCATGACCCCGAGCCCCAAGTCCGCCAGGGCCATTTACGCCGGGATGCTCTTCGATACCGGTTCGTTCCGCTATCCCAAGACGACACCCGAAACCTTCAGGATCGCCGGCCACCTCGTTGAGCTCGGCGCCGACCCGTTCAAATCGTACGAGCACATCTACGAAAACAATTCCCTCGCGAGCTTCGCCCTGCGCGCCATGATACTCTCGACCATGGAGGTGCACCATGACGGCAGGCTCATCGCGTTGAAGCTGACGCCCGACATGATAGAGAAGTCGGGGGCGAGCTTCTCGGAGGGAGAGCTTGCGATCAACCTGCCACTCATCGTACACGGGGTCGTCGCGAGCGTCCTCGTCAAACAGGATACGAGCGGTCCCGTAAAGGTGAGCATGCGCACCAAAGGCGATTACGACGTGGCGGAAATCGCGATCGCGAACGGCGGCGGCGGGCACAAGAACGCCGCGGGCTACAAGTCAACCCTTCAGTTCGGGGAGACCTTCCACAGGGCGATCGGCGACATGGACAGGTTTTTCAAGGATTAGAGAAGGCCGACGAGCTTTTCGATAAGGCCGGCGTCAATTTCAGAAAGTTTCCTGTGTATGGAATCCTCATTGTCGCCACGGTCGAACCGGATGGTGAGCGACACCTCGTCCCCTTCGAAGTACGGCGGAAAATCGACAGAACAGCCCGCGCGCTCGATTCCGGCGGCAATCCGCTCGGCCTTCCGCCTCAGATCGGAATAGGCGGGATACCTCAGGGAATATATCGCATCGTGCAGAAGCTGCTCGTCCCTGCGCCGGTCCCCGGTCGTCGGAGCCGGCAGGGACAGCACGGCCGCGAGCGTCCCGTCCCTTCTCAATATATCCGACATCATCTCCACGATGTCCCTGAAGATATTGACGCGGATGCCCGCATCGCCGATCCTGCCGACCAGAAAATCGTGCGCATCGGGCGGAAGACCGACGAGCACCTTTATAAGCTTGAAGCCGACGTCCCGGAGGTCGATGTAATCCTTCAGGCGACCAGGAAGCCGCATAACGGACTCCGCCGCGCCTTCCGAAGCGAACTCTCCGGAGACCTCGAGGCCGTGCCGGATCGTCTGTGCAAGCTCGTCATCCCCGAGGCTCAGACGCCGGAGTATGGCCGCCATCCTCATCCTCCCCACGGGCCCCGCCTCGTTGCGGGCACATTTCAGCACCGCGCATGTTTTGTAAGCCTTCGGATCGATCGCGTCGACGACGACCGCGTCGAAGGAGACCGTGCCGGCAAGCTCAAGCGCGGCAAGACGGTTATGGCCGAACACCGGGACAAGCCGGCCAGCCTGCCGCAGGAGGACCGGGCTCTCCAGAAGTCCGAAGCGTTCTATGGATCTCACGAGCCCGTCGAGGGCGCGCTTCCTCGACACGCGGAAGGCGGTATCGTGAATGTCGACCCCGGCCAGGGAGACCGGGGCGGCGGCACCAAACGCGCCCTTCATGCTCAGAGGATTCCCCGCAGGTATTCATCGAGTTCGTCGGGATAGACCACCATCACCTTCTGCAGCTTGCCGAGGTTTTTCTTAGCGGGCTCGGTCAGGTCGACGGTGGTAACGAAAAGTCCCTGTTTGGCCTTGATATCGTTTATGGCCTGGGCGAAATTCCTCAGCGGGATCTCGCCCACCATGGTCTTGGACCAGCGCCGGATCCAGACCAGCACCTTGTCCTTTGTGGTGTTCGAGGTGGCCAGAAAATCGACCCCATCGGCCTCGCGGTAGGTCTGCATGATCTGGTCGACCCGGTAGCCCATCTTCGTCACGACCCTGCTCGCCATGATGCGAAAATTCTCGGTATCGAGCTTCATGAGCTTTGCGATCCTGTCTCCGGAGCTCCCGGCCGCGAAATGCGACTCGCTTTCGCCCTCGTGCGAGACACCGACGCGCGTCGTGACCATGACGTTTTTAATATCCAGGGCCCGATCGCTCTTCAATCCGCAGATGTCCCATATAAAACCCTGGGGAAATGCCGACTCGATCCAGCCCTCAACCCCGTCCATCACCGAGGCCTCGAAGTCATCGCGTGACTGCCGGTATCCGGTATCCATCTCCCTGCGCAGCATGGTTATCAGACGGTTGATTTCGTTGAAGGTCTTGTCGATCTGGTACAGCTCGTTCCAGTATTCGTAGGCCTTGCCGGTCTGCTCGGCCCTGATGTGCGCGTAGCCGAGGTCGTAAAGGGAGAGCATGATCTCGTTCTGCGACTCGTTCTCGCGGGCCGTGCGCAGCAGTTCCTCGAAGCACTTTACCGCCTCATCGTGCTTTTTCGACTGTACGTTTAGGAAGGCGAGGAGTCTTTTGGCCACGTATCGCACCTCGAACTCCTGCGCCCTGTCGGCAATCGCCGAGGCGTGGGGAATCGCCTGTTTGAAGTCCCGCTTCCGCTGCAGGGCGAAAGCCATGGCCAGGTTCGCCGCGTCGGAGTTCGGCCGCAGGGCAAGCGCGGCCTTGAAATGAGCGATGGCGTCGTTGGTTTTCTGGTTCTGATAGCTCGTGATACCGGCCCCGAAAAAAACCTCGAAATCGTCCTTTCTGATCTTTACCAGGCGGTCAAAATGCTTCTGGGCGAAATCGAACTCCTCCTGCCCGAGGGCGATAAAGGCGACGTGATAGAGCGCCTCGGGATCGGCGGGGTAGAGATTGAGTATTTCGAGATATCCGCGGAAGGCCTTTTCGACGTCGTCCCGCAGGTAGTAGGCCTCGGCGAGTTTCTTCTGAACTTCAAGCGGCTCTATCTCGTAGGTGAACTTGCCAATCCTCAAGAGCTCCTCGAAATGAATGATCGCCTGATCTATCTCGTTGAGCTTCAGGTAAAGCCCGGCCAGCCGGTAGTGCGCAATCGGGTCGCCGGGACGGTCGTCGAGCACCTTGCGGTACTCGATAATCGACTCCTTCAGCAATCCCTGCTTTTCAAACAGCTCGGCCCTGCGGACGGGGTCGAATTTGGGCCTGATATACACCATGTAGTAGGCCACACCCCCCAGGCCACCGATGATGATCAGGATGAAGGTAATTATCATAACTAACGCACCCGTTTCGCCCTGCTCAGC
>JADFDB010000067.1 GCA_018263175.1 Spirochaetota bacterium | reverse complement strand
GGTGCTGCAGCGCGCGCAGATGACCCGTACCCTGCTCCTGCGCATGATCAGTATGGCCGAGCTCCGGGACCCCAAGGAAACCGGTGCGCACGTCAACCGCGTCGCGTCATACTCGGTGGAATTATACGAGCGCTGGGCCCAGCGCCACGACGTTCCCCGCCATACCATCGACCGCAACCGTGACATTCTTCGAATGGCGGCGATGCTTCACGACGTGGGAAAAGTCGCCATCTCCGACCTCATTCTGAAAAAGCCGGCGAAGTTTACCGACGAGGAATACGAGATAATGAAGCGGCACACCTATCTCGGCGCCCGCCTCTTTCACGACCGGCAGTCCGAGTTCGACGAGGTCGCCGCCGTCGTCGCGCTCACCCATCACGAAAACTGGGACGGCACGGGCTACCCCGGCCGCGTGGATGGAAACACCTGCGAGCCGGCAGTGGAAAACGGTACCGGAAAATCCGAACCTCTTAAAGGCGAGGAGATCCCCATCTACGGGCGCATCGTCGCGCTCGCCGACGTGTACGACGCGCTCTCGTCGCGCCGTGTGTACAAGGAGGCGTGGGAGGAGGACTCGGTACTCGATGAAATAAAAAAGCTCTCGGGCCGAAAGTTCGACCCGGAGCTTATTGATGTCTTTTTCGAAAACCTCGATTTTATCCGATCGATACGGCAGCGTTACCCCGAATCGGACTGAAGCGACGAAAGCCTATTTCACCATCCCCTTTTTTATCAAGAGCTCCGCGATCTGCACGGCGTTGAGCGCGGCGCCCTTGCGGATGTTGTCCGAAACGATCCACATATTGAGGCCGTTGGAAATCGACTCGTCCTCGCGGATCCTCCCGACGAACACCTCGTCCCTGCCAACAGCGTTGATGGCGAGAGGATACAGGTTCTGCGCGGGATCGTCCTCGACGATCACTCCAGGAGCGTTTTCAAGGAGCTCGCGCGCCTTCTCCGGCGTAATTTTCTTTTCGGTTTCAATGTTAACGCTTTCGGAATGGCCGTGATACACCGGCACGCGGACGGTGGTCGCCGTCACGCCGATCGAGTCGTCGCCCATGATCTTGCGGGTTTCGTTCACCATCTTCATCTCTTCCTTCGTGTAGCCGTTCGGCAGGAACACGTCGATGTGGGGAAGAGCGTTGAACGCGATCTGGTGCGCGTATACCCTGCGCTGGGAAACCGGCCGCTCCTGTACGATATCCTTCACCTGAATGCCGAGCTCCTCGATGGCCTTGAGCCCGGTCCCGGAAACGGCCTGGTAGGTGCTCACCACGATGCGCTTGATCTTCGCGTAGTCGTGAAGCGGCTTGAGCGCCACGACCATCTGGATCGTCGAGCAATTGGGGTTCGCGATTAGCCCCTTGTTCCAGTCGACGTCGTCCGGGTTTACCTCCGGAATGACGAGCGGAACGTCCGGCTCCATGCGCCAGGCCGAGCTGTTATCGATGACCACACAGCCCGATTCCGCTGCCCTGCGCGCAACCTGTTTGCTGATCGCCGCGCCCGCTGAGAAGAGGCCTATATCGTAACCCTTGAAGGAATCGTCGCCGACCGCCTCTACCGTAACCGTGCGGTCGCCGAACTCGATCTGCTTGCCGACGGTTGAAGACCCGAGAAAGCGGATCTTGTCTATGGGAAATTTCCGCTCGAGCAGAATCTTACGAAATTCGATGCCCACGGCGCCGGTCGCTCCGAGAACCACCACGTTGTACTTTTTCATCGGCTGACCTCCTCTCGTTTATTTCAACACCATTCAGCGATGCCGTAAAACCGTTTTGCGGGGAGAGGGCCCCTCCCATTATGGAAAGAACCCCCTCCGATACGCGCGGTAAAACAACAGTCCGCGTATAATAGCGTCGCTGCATAACATGGAACAAGGGCCGGTTTGCCTTCGTCTCAGACGGCGGAAAACCTGATATCCCGGGGACTCGCAACAAGCCTGATGTTTAATGTTCACAAAATCGCGTAAAATGAATAGCAATGCGGCAGCCGTCCCTTTGTCAAGAATAATCGATAGGATAACTGAAAAATTCATCATTTAATTGACATCCGGCGAATGGCGCGGTAAATTATTAACGAACGAACGTATGTTCATTTTGAGGTGATGGTATGACGCGCAGGGAAAAGATCGTCAATTCCGCACGTACGCTGTTTTCGCGCCAGGGTTTCTCCGCCACGGGCCTGCGGCAGGTCGCCGAAAAGGCCGGCGTGTCGCTCGGCAACATCTACAATCACTTCCGCAACAAGGACGAACTCTTCGATGAACTGCTCGATCCGAAAGCGATCATCGAAACGCTGTCGGAAAGCTTCCAGGAGATCACCGAGGACTTTCCGTTCAATATCGATCGTCTCATCCTCACCGTCAAAAAATCGGTCGACTCCAACCGCGATCTCTTCAAGCTTATCTTCATCGATTTGAGCGAGTTCGAGGGCAGGCACACCGACAGGATGATGCGCTATTTCATCGCCACGGGCAAAGAGGTCTTTTCGAGCAGGCTCGAAAGCAAAAGCCGCACCGGAAAGCTCAAGGATCTCGACTACGAGTTTTTCATCAAGCTGTTCATCATCTCCTCGATGTCGTTTTTTGCGAGCTCGCACATCCTGCCCTCGCTGAAGATAGACCGGTACAGCGATGAGGAGATAGCGTCCATGCTGTCCGGATTCATTCTCACCGGGATACGGCGATGAAACGACGTCCGCATCGCGGAAGAATTCCGCGGCGGTTTCGCGTAACCTCCGTGCTGATCGTAACAGGCCTGACATTATCCTCCCCCTTCGCTTTAACGCCCGCGTTCCTCTACGCGGCCGAGGAGGACCATGCCCCAGGGGAGGATTCTGCCGGGACCGTCGAAGCGGTGCACGATGAAACCCCCGCGATCCCGTTCGAATACAAGGGCTTCACCGAATTCAGGACCCTGGCCCACGCCGTCACGGAACAGGAGTCCTCGGACGCGGTGAAAAAGCGCGAACTGCGCGTGAATGTTGACGCGAAATACGGCTCCGACGATCTGCACATCAGGGCGGTCGGCAACCTCTACGGGAACGCCGGCCTCGCGGCCGCTTCGCTCGATGATGAATACGTGTATACGGATAAGCCCGCCGTGCGGCGCAACCTTTCATTCGCCGACAGGGGCGTCGAGGCCTCGTTTCGGGAGCTCTTCATCGGCATGAAAATCGGCAATACGCGCCTGCGCATCGGTAACCAGATCTACGGATGGGGCACCGCCGACGTATTCAATCCCACCTCCTATTTCAACCCGTTCGATCTCAGGGAGGTGCTCTTTCGCGCCGACGACGAGCTGAAATTGGGAGTACCTTCTCTCAGCGCCCTGTTTTTCCTCGGCGACGCCACGCTCGAGCTCGTGGTGGTCCCGGTGCACGTTCCAATGCTGCTCGCACCCGCGGGCAACTTCTGGGAGATCCGGTATCGCGAGGGCCCGTTCCCCGTCGAGATCGAGGAGCCGACCGGCCTTCCCGTTCGGTTCGCGAACGCCGCCGTCGGCGCCCGCTGCGCCGCGAGCCTTGCCGGCGTCGATTTCGCCGCGAGCGTCTACCGCGGCCCCGACCGCGAACCGATATTCCGGCCCATCCGTACGCTCATCGCCCCGAACGAACCGGTTTCAGTCCTCGTGCGTCCCGAATATCACGCGGTCACGATGGCCGGAATTGATTTCTCGATGAATTTCGACCGTGTGGTCGTTCAGGCCGAAGCGGTCTATTCGCCCGACAAGGCCGGGGTCGTCGACCAGGCCTATACGCCGTCTATGGACTTTCCCTTCGAGGTGCAGACGGGCCACTACGTGTCGTACTCGGCGGGCTTCAACTATTTCGTCCCGCTCGGTCTTCTGCTCGAGGGCCACGAGGGCGAGACGGTGCTGACCGTCGAGTGGAACCAGTCGCGCTACTTCGACGCCGGCATCATGCCGCCGCTCATCACCGATGTGCTTGTCGTACGCCTCCAGGATGAATTTTTCGGCGGCAGGATGAAGACGTCGTTCACGCTGTTGCGGGACGTGCGTGCCGGGGCCACGGTATTGTGGCCGGTGCTGGGGTGGGACTTCCAGAACGGGCTGAGCGTCGAGATCGCGTACGCCTCGATTTCGGCGAAGAGCGGCACCGAACGCTCCATCTTCAGCTTTTACGACGACAACGACATCCTGACGGCGAGGGTGCGCTATGCGCTCTAAATCGATAATCGCGGCCCTGCTTTTCGCGGCGCTTTTCCTCGCATCATGCGGGGCGCCCGGCGAAACACGCCGTACCCTGTCGGGGAGCATCCGGATTGAACCCGCCGACATCGAAGGGCCGTTCTTCGTCGCCCTCGCCAATACGACCGACCTCGCGGCGATCGAGCGCGACCCGCTCTCCTCCATCGTCGAGGTCCTCGCCGTCGGCGAAAACGACTGGAGCTTCAGTATAGACCTTTCGCAATCGTCGCTGAAGGCCGGTGACGAGATCGCGATCATCGCCTTCGCCGATTCCGACTACCGCGGCGGCGTCCCCTACCCGACGGCGGGCGATTACGCCGGGCTGTACATCGACGGCACGCGCTTCACGATGGGATACCGCCTGAGCGAAGGGGCCAATGACGGCATTACCATCACCATCAACCGCCGCGTCTATGATTTTGAGGCCGCCGTCTCCGGTTCGATTGTCGCCGACGGCCCCTCCGACTGCGTGCTCATCGCCTATGCCGGCGATATCGATTCTCTCGATTTCTCATTGCTCGATTTCGATGCCGTTATCGGCTATCGGCGCCTCGGCGGCGAAAGATTCCCATCGGATTATTCAATGAAGATACTGCCCTACGGTTTCGACGCGCCCGTTTCAAATGTTTATCTGCTCGCGCTTTTCGACCGGAACGGCAACGGCGTCCCCGATACGGGCGATGGAATCGGCTATTATTCGTCGAACCCTTCAGGCATGCCGACGCTGATCACGATCGAGCGCGGGATGCGCGCGGGGCTCGACATCGTCGAGCGGCTTCGGATTCCCGCGCCTTCGGGCACGGCGATGTCCCTTGCGGGAAGCTTCGATCCTCCCGCCGTATACGGCGCGGACGCGACGCCCGTCTTCATCATCGTGGCCGCTTCCGCCGACCCAAACGCCATCTTCGACGATCCGCTCTCCGTCATCCGGTACTTTCGCAAACTGCCGCGCGGAACAAGTTCGTTCGATCTCGATCTCTCCGGGGCGGGCCTCATCCCCGGCGAGGAGGTGATGGTGCTCGCGCTCTGGGACCGGGATTACGTCGCGGGTTTCCCCGAACCAGGCCCCGGCGACTATGCCGGTTTTTACCAGAACAACGGCGAATTGAGGAACACGGTGTCTCTGCAACAGGGAGAAACGACGGTCCAGCCCGACGCGGGCGGCTGGAGCTTCGAGCTCAGGCGAAAAATATTCGACCATAACGCTTCGGTATCGTTCATGCTCGACCCCGGCGGACTGCCGGTATATGGCGACGGGGACCGGGCCATCCTGGTCGCCGTTCACAAAAACGGCGTCAATCTGTTACAGATGCAGATTACCGATATGGACTACATCGTGGGGATGGCAAACCTGCCGCTCGATTTTACGGCCGTGCACGCGCTCACTATCTTCCCCGCGCTCTACTGCAATCCGGCCACGGGAAACACGATTGCGGGGGATCCGTTCGAGCTCAGGGATATCTACCTGTTTGCCATACTCGACAACGACCCGGCGAACGGCAGGCCCGACGGCGGCGAGTACCTTGGATATTATTATGTCAGGATGGGGATCAACCCCTTTTATATCTACCTGCCGGCGACGTTTTCCGTTCCCGACGCTCCCGTCGCGCTCGACCGGGCGGTGCGCTTCACAAGCCAGCACTACTGATCGCATTTCTGTTTGACAGCGCTCCTCTTCGCGTGTATACACGTAGACAGAAACCATCACGGAGGGCCCTATGTACCGGAAAATCGCGGGCATGCTTTTCATCATGACGCTTGTATTCCAGAACGGCTGTGGTACGGGCAAATACGCCGACATAAAGAAGGTCATGGGCGGTATAATCGACGCGCGCGAACGATTTGCGGCGAACGCGGAACGTGCCGAAACCCCGGAGGAGGCCGCCGACGCGATCACCTCTCTCAGTGCCGAAATGAAAAAGCTCAGGCCCCGCTACGAGGAGCTCGAAAAGAAGTATCCCGAACTTCAAAATCCCGGCGACCTGCCCCTTGAATTGAAGGAACTCGTCGAGTCCCTGGGACGCACGGCCGAACAGCGCGACTCGGAACTCACCGACATCATGATGCAGTATCCCGACGATCCGCTCGTACAGAGGGCGGTTGCCTCGATGGGGACCATCTATAAATAAGGCGTCAAACCGGGGCTCGCCGCGCGATTCAAAGGCCGGGAGGCCTTGTGCGTACGCCGCCTTTAAGATAATTATTTACAAATCATGCCCCGATCGCTACACTGGCGGCCGGTATCGCATGGAGAAACGACTATGAAAAAAGCGCTGATCGTGGGGGCAACGGGTTTCGGAGGGCTCGGCCTCATCGAGATACTCCTCCGTCATCCCGGCATACGGATAAAACAGCTCGTCGCGCGCAAGGATGCCGGCGTCCCGGTCAGCAGGGTGTTTCCCCACCTCAAGGGCTACTGTGATATGCTCGTCGATCCTCCGGAAAGCATCGATTACAACGACATCGATATCGCCTTTTTTTCGACGCCCGACAGGGCGGGCATGACGCTCATAAAGGAGTTCCATCGGCGCGGCATTCCGGTAATCGATTTCAGCGGGGACTTCCGGTTCGGAAGCGAAAGCGACTACGCCGTGTATGCGGCGAACAAGGGGATGGAAACCGCACACCTCGCCGCCGATGCGCTGCCTGAAGCCGTATACGGACTTCCCGAGATCAACGCCGAGAAAATAGCCGGCGCCAGGATTGTGGGAAACCCCGGCTGTTTCGCGGTATCGATGATTCTGGGCCTGCTTCCCGCCGTGGAAAAAGGCGTGATCGAGGGTGCATCGATCGTCTGCGACGGAAAGACCGGCGTCTCCGGCGCGGGCAAAAATCCGGGAGAAGCGAATTTCTATCCCCAGCGCTATGAAAACGTCAATACCTACCGCGAGGGACGTCATCAGCACATCGTCGAGGTCGAGAACGTGCTCAACGCGCGGAGCGACCGCCAGCACCGCATACTCTTCGTGCCGCAGATCGTCCCGCTCAACCGGGGCATCCTGACCACGATCTATGCCGATTGCGCGCCGGGACTCGCCACGGCCGACATCCAGGCGATGTACCGCGAGTATTACAAAGGAAAGCCCTTCGTCTATATCACCGACAGCTCACCCAACACCACCGACGTGCGCGGCTCCAACCGCTGCGAGGTCCGCGCAATGGTGGATGAGCGCACCGGCAAGCTCTTCATCACATCGGTGATCGACAATTTGCTCAAGGGACAGTCGGGAAACGCCGTGCAGAACGCCAACCTTATGTTCGGCTTCGAGGAGACCGCGGGGCTGTCGGCCCTGCCGTTTTATCCTTAAAATCGAACGACCCGCCGGTACGGCACACGTCGGGCCCCCTGTGGATATTCGTACGCTGCGAGGCTGAAAGACTGCGCTCTCGCGGCCGATCCTATGCGCGCGTACCTCGCCGTTGGTCTATCTCCTCGATGAGTTCCACCGGTATGACGGCGTCCGGAGCGTACCGGCCGAGGAGCTCGTCATGGTCGCCGTGGAAATCGCTCCCGCCGGAGACCAGAAGCCCCCGGCCGCGCGCGAGAGCGTCGTACCGCAAAACCTCTTCCGCGCTATGAAGGGCGGCATAGGCCTCGATACCCATCAATCCCATCGGTATGAGCTCATCGAGCAGCTTCTCGAACGCTTCGATGGACGGCATCTCGAGGGATGAGGGGTGTGCAAGGATTGAAATACCACCCGCGGCACGGACCAGCCTTATAGCTTCTTCGGGCGATATTTTTTCCTTGGGTACGTCCCCCGGTCTGCCGTTGACGAGATACTTATCGAAGATCTCCTCGATGCTCCGCGCATAGCCGTGCCGTACCATGACGCGCGCGAAGTGCGGCTTTCCGAGCGACCCGCCCGCCGACTCGTCGATCACTTCGCGCAGGGGAATATCGACTCCGGCTTTGCCCAGTTCGGCAATAATCCGATCGCCCCTTCCATCGCGAATAGTTTTAAGCCGGCTGAGTGCGGAGACGAGAGCGCTGTTCGTATGGTCGACGTACAGTCCAACGAGGTGGAACGACCCGCGCGGGAAATCGACGCTGAACTCGATTCCGGGAACAATCCGTACAGGAAGCCCCTTTGCGCTCAGAATCGCCTCGTCGATTCCGCCCACCGTGTCGTGGTCGGTGATGGCGAGAACGCACACGCCGCTCCCGGCGGCGAGATCGACAAGCCGTGCGGGCGCGAGCAGGCCGTCGGAAGCGCTCGTATGTGTGTGCAGATCGATCACGCCGTCAGTGCTCCTTCTTTATGAGATGAACCGAGGTCGCCTTGAACGAGGCGTGCACACGGCCCCCCTCGCGGAGCCCCATCTCTTCCATCGAGTGCTGGGTTATGTACGCCACGAGGGGGAAACCACAGTCGATGACCGCCTTGTAGTAGTGCGGCATCGGAAGCAGGCGGACTATGCGCCCGGTAAAGGCGTTTCGTGCGCTCGTCCTCGCACGGCTCCCCGTGGCTATAACGATGTTCTCGGGCCTGATGCAGAGGGCCACCCGCTGTCCCCTGTGTGCCTCCCCCGCCGCCTCAATTTCCACGCCCGATGCCGAAACGACGACGACCCCGCCGCCGCTTCGCACCACTTTGCCCGCCACAACGGTCTCGGTGCCCGCGAACGAGGCGACAAACTCGCTTCCGGGGCGGCGCAGAACGTCGATCGTCGGGCCCCTCTGAAGTATTTTGCCTTTGTCGAGCACCATGATCGAGTCGGCGAGGCGCAGCGTTTCAACGCGATCGTGAGTGACGAGTATGACCGCGGTGCGCGAACCGGACAGGACCTTTTCCAGATCGTCGAGGATCGCCTCGCGCGCCGGGGTGTCGAGCGAGGCGAAGGGCTCATCGAGCAGAAGGATCTCGGGGGCCGTGGCGAATGCGCGGGCGAGGCTTGCCCGCTGTGCCTCTCCGCCCGAGAGTGATTGGGCCTTTCTGCCGCTCAGGGCGGCGATTCCGAATCGTTCGAGCTGTTCCGAGACGATACGACCGATCTCGCGCCGGGAAAGGCCGCGGATCCTGAGCCCGGAGGCGACGTTATCGTACAAGGTGGTATTGAACAGCAGTGAATCCTGGAACACCATTGAAAAACCGCGGCGATACAGGTGGGGCGGGGTCCCCGGAAATTTCAGGCCGCCCCGCACCACTACGCCGTCCATGAAGGATTTCTGGAGGCCCAGGATCGCCGACAGCATGGTGGTCTTCCCCGCCCCGTTTGGCCCGATCACGGCGACCACCTCTCCGGCGGCGAGTGAGAACTCGGGGACGTCGAGGATCACGGCCCCGCCGCGCACCACGCGCAGATTTCGCACTTCGAGCACCGGGGCCGTGCGCGGCTTCATCGTCCATCCTTCTGCTGTATTGAAGTAAGGATGTAATTGACCGCGAAGGTGAGCATGAGCAGTATGATTGCAAGGGCGATGGCGATATCGAAATTGCCCCGGCTGGTTTCCATCACGGTGGCGGTCGTGAGCACCCGCGTGTGTCCCTTTATGTTGCCGCCCACCATCATCGACGCGCCGATCTCCGATATCACCCCGCCGAAGCCAGCCATCACCGCCGCGAGGAGCGGAAGCCTTGCCTCGCGCATGAGCATCCAGACCATCTGCGCGCGCGTGGCCCCGAGAGCGAGTATCTGGAGCCTGAGCTTGTCGGGGAGGTGCTGCATGGCGGCGAAGCTGATGCCCGTTACGATCGGAGTGGCAATAATGGACTGCGCCAGCACCATGGCCGCCGGCGTGTACAGAATACCGAGAAATCCGAACGGGCCGTTGCGCCAGATAAATATCGTTACGAACAGTCCCACCACCACGGGCGGAAGCCCCATACCGGTGTTGATGACGCTCACCACGAGCCGTTTTCCGGGAAACTCCGAGAGCGCGACAGCGGTCCCCGCACTCACCCCTATTACGAGGCTGATGAGTGTCGCGCTCCCGGATATCTGAAGGGAGAGGAGCGTGACGCGCATCACCTCTGCATCGAGCGTGATGATGAGGCGAAAGGCCTCTTTGATTCCGTTTACAATAAGGTCCATTCGGGTTTCAGCATACCATTGTAGTGGGGACGGACGGAAAGAAGGCTTCCCCCCGGCGGTCGCGCAAAGTCAAATGAAAATCCTCAGGCGGGCATTCGTCAATCACTTTCTTCGAGGTGCGCTTTTCGTCGCGATCAGGCGTGCATAGCGACGGCGCTCGATCGTCGTCCGCGGAATCCGCTATGCCTTCGCGGCGTCCGCGGCCAGGCGCGCGACCGCTTCCATATAGTCCTTGAGGCCATACTGGAAAACGGTATTGTGGTCGGCTGTTTTAATTTCGAGCATGTGCTTGTTTTTTGATCCGCACATGGAATGCAGCATAACGCCGTCTTCGAAGGGGATGATGTGGTCGTGTTCCGCGTGGATGATGAGCGTCGGTCCCCGGTACGAGGCGATCTTGCGGGTGTTATCGAACGCGGTTTCCTCGGCAATGCCGTAACGCACCGCGTCGATGCCGAGCAACCGCAAAAGAGGTATGGTCCGCGCGAAACCACTTTCAATTATCAGACCGCGCACCCGTTTTTGATGCGCAACGGCTAGGTCGATCGCGGACGCGCTGCCAAGCGAGCGGCCCATCACGACGAGCGGGCCCGTCCGACCGGCGGCGGCAAGATGTTCGCACGCGTATTCGAATACCTCGTGGCAATCGCGCATCATGGCCGATACCGTTGGAGAGCCGGTCGACCTCCCGTATCCGCGGTAATCCACCGGCAGGAAATTGAGCCCGAGGCGGGTATAGAGCGCCCCGAGCTCGTGATAGTCCTCGACGATCTCGCCGTTGCCGTGAAAGAAGAGTATGGTCGGGGATGACGTATCCGCGGTGTAGAGCCGTGCGCCGATGCGCTCACCGTCTTCAACGGGTATGGAAAGGTCCTCGTAGGCGGCGCCCCCCTTCCCGAATCCGGATTCGGCGCGCGGATGAAAAAGATACAGCAGTATCTCCGGACGGTCGAAAGAGGAGTAATCGGTCCCCGGGCTGTCTTTCATACCACGGCCCCTACCTGCCTTGTACGAGCCCTGCAAGGCTTCCGACGACGTCCTCCCGCCCTTCGACCATATCACCGTACACGGCACGCACCCTGCCGCCCGTTTTGAGGATGAGCGAGTAGTGCCGCCTAGTATCCGTCGACTCGTCCGCAAATTCGTTCGCGTATTCAAATTCGATCGTATTGGCGTGTTCGACCGCGGATTCCCACGAGAACCGCTCGCTCAGGATTACGCCGAAGACCGAAAGCCGGCGCTCGTTGTCGGGAATTTCCATAAAGCTTTTAAATTCTCCCGCATCGATTTCGATCGAATGCTTCTCCGCAATGGTCCGGAGCGCCTCATCGATCGGGAAATCACGCATGAACTCGAAGGCCGTTCGGCGGTCCGCTCCCTTCAAATAGTAGGTAAATTTCTGGAAATGGAACGACCGGTCGGCAAGCTCCTCCCACTGGCGCGCATTCCAGATGGTGCACGACAAAAAAAGCACGCCCGAGGCGAGGGCCGGGACAAGAAGCATGAAGCGGATATTTTTTTTCATCTAACAATGGACTCCGGGTTGTTTTCCGCTCCCGCGGACCCCTAAAGCTTACAATCGCGATGTCGATTCAGTCAAGCGATTTCAATGGACTGGACACAATAACAAAAAGAGCCTCCCGCATCCTCAGAGAAGGGACATGGTTTTTCACCTACAAAAAACGGTGACCGGGATGTTCGCCGCTGTTTTTTGTCCCTTATAAAAGACGAAGGGCTTATAATCTTTCCGAGTCCGGATTATAAGCCCTTCGCGGTACAACCCTTCCCCTTCGCCTGCGGGGAACCACTCTGGTGAATCATCTACTCTCTACCTCGCCTCTCTTATCTTTTATATCCTTTTTGTCGTTATCAATATACAGGCAGCGGAGGGGAAAAACAAGGAAACGGTACATTTTTTACAACTTTTTTTATATCTCATCTTCGTGGTGTGACAGGGCTGTCCGGATTCGCTCCAAAACATCATCAGGCATTAAACCGGTTTCCCCCCGCCGCAGGCGGGGGAAACCCAATATTCTCAAGAGCTGAAATAAATCAAATTTTCGTTGCGGAAGGGAAAAACAAGGAAACGGTACATTTTTATCTTTTTGTATGTCTCATCACCGTGGTTTTACATGGCCGTCCGGATTCGTCCCTAAACGTCAGAGTTATTGCATCACCAGGGATTAAACCGGTTTCCCCCCGCCGCAGGCGGGGGGAAACCCTATATCCGTACTATCTGCCGCGCCGTGTCTGTCCCGCCGCGGTTATTTTTCGGTAAATTCAATCCGGAACTCGGTACCATTTTCGACTCTGCAGGTGACGGTCCCTCTAACCTGGGTGGCAAGACTTTTAACGAGCTGAAGACCGAGCGTTGCGGCCTTTTCCCAATCGACGGACGGCGGAATGCCGACACCGTTATCGGATACGATAAGGACGGTCGATGAACCCGCTGAATTCATGGTGATATGGACCTCCCCCTTTC
>JADFDB010000066.1 GCA_018263175.1 Spirochaetota bacterium | reverse complement strand
CAGAACATCGACACGCTCATGACCGTGAACTCCTTTTCGTCCCCCGGTCAGATTGAGGCCGGCAGGGATATCTATATTCCGAATATGCGGGGAGTAGTCTATCGGCTTAAAGACGGGGAAACCATCGCGGCAGCCGCCGTGGCATTCCAGGTGAACGAGAAATACATCGAAAAAGTCAATACCGGGCTGAGCAGCAGCGGCCGCCATATCTTTATCCCCTGTGCTTCGGTAACGGGCCTCGAGCGCTCCATGTTCCTTGGTACCGGCTTTACCCATCCCCTGCGTATCGGCACCACAACCTCCGGTTTCGGCTCCCGGAAGGACCCGTTCGGCGACACCATGCAATTCCACAGGGGAATCGACATCGGCTGTCCCCGCGGATCAAAAGTGCACGCCGCACGCGATGGCAAAGTCATCTTTACCGGATACCAGGGCGGTTACGGGCTCCTGGTCATACTCCAGCACCCGCACGATTATTACACCTATTACGGACATCTGAGCAGGATACTCGTAAAAAAAGGGGATACGGTCAACATGAGGGACCCGGTTGCGCTTTCGGGGAACACCGGACGCACCACGGGCCCCCATCTGCATTTCGAGGTGCGAAGGGGGGGGGTCGCGATCAATCCCGGCGTTCTGTTCAGATAACCCGCACGGCTATGCGCGTGGATCAGGCCGACTCGATGCTGTCAAGAAGGGCATAAAGGTCTGCGCCGTCTTCAGGGAACTCGGCGGTCAGATATACGAGCATCAGCTGCATTTCCTTCTTTCGGAACGATTGGGTGATTTCGTTTCGCACGCTGTTCGCGAGGGGAATAGCGAACTTCTTGTTCTTACCGGGCAGGACCAGTATAAACTTGTTTCTGTCGAAACGCACCGCGAAATCAGAATCGGAAAGGCGTGCAGCGATCACCTTCTCGAGTCGCGAAAGCAATTCTCCCGTTTCGGCGGTTCCATAAAGACCGTGATATCTTTTGAGGTTTTTAATGGAAAAATGCACAAGCGTGAGGGGAATACCGACGCTTTTCGCGTGTTCAAACGCGGAGCTGATACGCCGCAGTGAGGGTTCCACGACATCGACGAACCTGCCCGCAGCGGCATCCGCTTCTTTTATTCCCAGGATTCCCGAAATAATGACGTGCGCGAACCGTTCCAGAAAATATCCCGCGCTTTTCGAGTCAGCCAGGTCGGAAAGGCGCAATGCCGCAGTAAAGCCCTTCAGGTCGGATCCGACACAGTAGGGGTCGATATAAAATACGTTCATCCGCCTCAGTTGCGCCTCGGTAAAAGCCGATTGAAGTGTATCGAACGGCGAAAGGTCTTCCATTCGCAGGGCACGCTTTTCCTCACGCAACCTGGCGGTCAGCGGATGATTGATCGGGATTCGGAAATCCCCGTCGGAAAGTCCGAGAGAATCTTCCGCGTCCACTAAAACCGGAATATACGCCTGTTCCTTTTCGCTCTTTAAAAATACGGCATAGGCTTCAACACCGGCCTCCGTCATCGCCGCACGGGCAGCCTCTCCGGTGGCCTTCATATCCGCCCTGGCAAGCATTTCCGACTGCAGGGCGTCGATCTTCGCCCGCAGCGCCACTTCCGCCCTGAAGCGATCGGCCTCGTCGCTGCTCATTTCAATCGCGTTTATTCTCCCAAGCGCCACGGCCGCTATCTCGCTGATCGACAGGATAAAATCCTTCTCAGTATCCGTATAATCTCCGATCGTTATTTTTTCCCCAAGGGCCACGGCGCCGAAAATTTTATGGTCATACGAAAGCGGCGACAGAAGGCGCGCGTCGATTGAGACAAATTTAAAATACTCATCGGCGAACTCGGACGAACTTTTAAAATTGTCGAGGTCTATGATTTCTCGCCGCCTGAAGATATTCCCGAGAATTCCCGCGGTGCTGTCGAAAAGCATGGTGGGATTTTTTATCGAGATCCCCCTGTAATCGGCGATTACCCAGCGCTTGGTATCGGCCGGATCGGGGATAAGTATGGACGATGACGAAACGCCTATCTGCCCCATTATTGAGAAAAGAAGGACATCATACAGTTCCGAACGCGTCTCCGCCTTTACTATCTCCTTCCCTATTTCGTACAATACCATAAAATCATGAAAACGCTTGTCCTGACGCGTCGCCCTGTCGGCCCGATCCGTGATATCATCCATTAAAATCCTCCCGCGCCGAACAGCATCGTCTCCGGCACGGGGAACTTTCTCTTCATCATCAAGATTTACGAAGGGCTCCTCTTCATAACTCTTAGATTCATCGGCCAAAGGGCTGTCGCTCACGGTTTCGGGTGAAGAACTCGACTCCGTACTCGACGGCGAAATCTTTTCACCGGCGTCGTCCTTCAGCGAGGGAGGCAGGTCTTCCGGGCCAAGCGGATCGGAGATGGCCGCCTCAGCAGAGTCCGACGCTGCACCGGGTTCTGGATCTACTTCCTCTCTCTCGTCAATTCTGAAATCATCATCGGAGGAATCAATCACCGGTTTCGCATATTCCTTTTCGGCGACCGCGGCGTTCTTCGATTCACTCTCCGCCCCCTCCGCGGGGAGCGCGAAAAGATCATCATCCTTAAGCTCCAGCACGTCGACCTCCTGACGTGTCGCGGCCGCCGCCAGGCCCGCGTTCTTTCGCTTTTCGGGCTCGTCCAGGATGAAGTCGGTTTCCGCCGGGCCCTGTATTCGGTCAATCAGCGTGTCCTGTCCCTTGCTGTTGATTTCTTTTTTATACTGAAGCGCTTTTTCAAGGAGTCCCATGTCATACACCGAGATCGTTCATGACCTTCGAATACAGGTCGAAATATTCTGACTTCGCGAATTTTTTAATGACATCCTCCGGCAGCCTCTCGAAGAGGCCGTCGAGGTACTTAAGCAATTTCCGCATAACATCCCTTTTCCCTTCGGGCATCGACTCGACGAATCGCTCGATATCCCTGCCGTTTTCGATGATTATCACGCTGTCGCTTATGTCCGGGAAGCCCTCTTCCGGGGACGCGCATCGCCTGGCCCGTATATCGTCCAGACGACCGCGAAGCTCATCCACCGACTCTTCCAAAAGCAGGGCGCTTCCGGATGAAATGTCCTCCTCGATGCTTTCCCGCTCCTCTTCGAGGATGCTGTTTTTTGTCGGAACGACATAGGTACATCTTTTCAGAATTTCGAGGTCCCCCGCGGGCTGGTCCATCCCTGCCTGCACCGAGGCAAGGATGCCGTCTACGTCGATCTTTTCATATTCCTTCAAAAAGCTGATCTGTTCCATGGAGCCCAGCTCGCCAGCGTCCAATCCCAGAAGCTCAACCGCGGAAGAGATCGACTTTTCGGAACCGCTTTCGGCGAATTCATCTATGGCACCTATATACCTGCCGTAATCCTCCGCCGCGAATGCGTTATCAATGACGTCCATCTCCTCGTCTTTGAAGGAGTACTCCCCCTCCATATCGATAAGAAGGTCTTCAAACGCGGGGGTCTGCCCCTTCATTACGCTGGCGATCCTGTCACGGTCGTCGGCCACATCGGCCTCGACGAGCACCCTGGCCTCACCTTCGATGATCTCGACGATTTCCGAGGTTATTCTCTCAAGCTCGCTTACCTCGAAGATCGAGGGTTTCTCGGCCGGCTTCTTATCGACCAGTTCATCATCAATAAAGACGGCGCCTCCCGCCGGCGATTCAAAACGCAACAGCTCTTCGGGGATGCTTTCCCTTGTAATGGCCGCGGCGACACGGGGCGCAGGCGCGGGAAGCGACGGCTCAGGAGGCGGTGTATACTCGGTCATGCGTTCCTTCCCAGCGGGGCGCGGCATTTCCGTTGTACGCGCAGCATCCTCGAGCCTGACGGTGACGACTTCCCCCTCTTCGTCGATATCGATAGCGTGGATTTCGTTTTCGGTATCTTTTATATGCGCGACCTCGACGCCGGCCCTCTCGACGGATTTATCACCACCCCGCACACCATCATCAATCTCTTCACGCTCGCCGGGCCCTGTATCTTCCATCGACACCGATATGACGTCGCCCTTCGCCGCAGGGGCCGCTCTTTCTTCAAGTTCGGGCTCGATGACTATTTCGCCTACTCCGATCTCGGGAATGAATTCCGGGTTTTCGGCGAGCGGCTTTTCCCCGGCCCGGGAAGGGTGACCAGACCCCGAAACGATCGTCCCGGTAGCGGTCTTCTTCGTCCCATCATCCCCCGGTTTTTCCGGTTCTTTTACTGCGGTCCCGGCGTTTTTATCCGGTGGGGACGGTGAAGACGTTTCCGGTTTCGCGGGCTTTTTCTTCTTCACGGACTCCGCGGTCACCGGCATTAAATCAAATTCTTCGAGCTCTTCAATAAGATCGTCTTCCCGGAGAAACAGTATATCCTCGTTTGCGATTTTTTCGGCCTCGCCAAGATCGATCGCCTCCCACTCCCCAAGCTCAAACGCTTCCGTGGTTTTTTCCCTCACATCGTCCGGAATCTCGAACGTCAGGATATCTTTTTCCGCCCGGGCAACGGCCTCCTTCTCCCCCTTCGAGACCATCGTTTCTTCCTCGAATTCATCGGCCTGCGTTTTTTTATCCGCCTGCCTGTCAACATCCGGCGCAACAGCCGCCTCCGGCATATCCATCATGTCGGGCGATGCAGTGCCCTCGAGCTCTTCAAGGGAGTAATAATCGATATCTATATCATCATCTTCATAAATCACTATTTCATTGTTAGTATCGGCCGCGGTCTCCTCCTGGTCGGCGGAAGCCGCGTCCCGTTCGCGCGATTCAGCCGCGGGCTTAAGCCGTACGGCGTTCGGTGAGTCGGCCAGCTTTTCAACCTTCGCACCGACAGGCCCTTTCTCCATCTTCGAGACGCGCGTAAGAATATCGACCTCGGACGCGAGTGAACTGACATCCGAGACTGCGTACGGCCTTTGCTTGAGAGTATTCCCGCCGGGGCCGGCATACTCATCGATCACGGGCCTGGACTCCGTGACGCTCAGTTTGATGTCCCCGAGCTCTTCCCCTCCCTCGAAATCCGCATCCGGCATCGCGTTTGTCTCAGGCTCGCCCTCAGAGTCTATGCGCTTTTCGAGACTTACCTTTTCGGGTATGTCCGCGACCTCTTCGAGCAGGAACTCGTCGGAAACAGGCTCGGTGTTAATAGGATCTTTGCTTTTCTGCATTATGCCGCTTTTCCCGGTTCGAACTATGGCATGGAGGGACCGCTCCCATGATCAATAATACCCGCCCTCCACAGGAAATTCAATGTACTTTCGGCGAATATACGCTCATCGCGCCCTTGCCATCGGCACGCGTATGGACGGCGCATCCTCAGCTATACTATCGGTTTTTTCGAGAGTTTTTTTCTGTAGAAATTGGGCCCTTCTTTCAAATAAAAAAAGGATGCCACCTAATGACATCCTTCTCTATAAGGCAAATTCGTATTCGTTATTCAGCGCGAAGCGACTTTCAGCCTGGCCTTCAGTTTGGTGAGCTCGATGCTGACCGCAAGCCTTTCTTCGTAGCCTTTCGGCTCCTTGGCCCTGACGGTGGCCAGTTCCTTCTCAATCTCGTCTTTTACGAGGTCCGCCTTTGCATACGCGTCCTCGGCGAGAATTACGAGTTTGTTGTCATGGATCTCGACGAAACCACCCTCGACCGTATAGAACTCCGTAAGCTCCCCTGTCCGTAGCCGCACCTCGCCGATTCCGAGCTCGGATACAAGCGGCGCATGATTATAGAGGAAACCGGCCTCGCCGTCGTACGCCTGCACAACGGCGAAGTGTATATCACCCTCATAAAGGATCCTGTCGGGTGTAAGAATGGTGCACTGTAATTTCATGCTCATGGCTTACTTCCCGGACTGGAGTTTCTTCGCTTTTTCGACCGCCTCTTCGATGCCGCCTACCATGTAGAAGGCCTGCTCGGGCAGATGGTCGTATTCGCCGGCAATAAGGGCCTTGAAGCTCTTTACCGTCTCTTCAAGTTTTACGAATTTTCCGGCGAAACCGGTAAACTGCTCGGCGACGAAAAAGGGCTGCGACAGGAAGCGCTCGATCTTGCGCGCGCGCTGGACCAAAAGCTTGTCTTCCTCGGAAAGCTCGTCCATTCCGAGAATCGCGATGATATCCTGAAGATCCTTGTAGCGCTGGAGGATACGCTTCACCTCCATCGCCACTCCATAATGCTCCTCGCCGATAAGGTCGGCGGCAAGCAGACGCGAGGAGGATTCAAGCGGATCGACCGCCGGGTAGATCCCCTTTTCGGCGATCTGACGCGAAAGCACGGTCTGTGCGTCAAGATGCGTAAAGGCGGTGGCCGGCGCGGGGTCGGTAAGGTCGTCGGCGGGCACATAAATCGCCTGCACGGACGTAATCGATCCGTTCTTGGTGGAGGTGATGCGCTCCTGCAGCGCGCCCATCTCGGTGGCCAGGGTGGGCTGATATCCCACTGCGGAAGGCATACGTCCGAGAAGAGCGGATACCTCGGAACCCGCCTGTGAGAAACGGAATATATTGTCGATGAAGAGAAGCACGTCCCTTCCCGAAAGATCGCGGAAGTATTCGCACATCGTCAGCGCCGAAAGCGCAACACGGAGACGCGCTCCGGGCGGCTCGTTCATCTGCCCGTAGCAGAGGCAGGCCTTGTTGATAACGCCCGACTCCTGCATCTCGAGCCAGAGGTCATTGCCCTCACGGGTCCTTTCGCCCACACCGGCGAAAACCGAATAACCGCCATGCTGCTGGGCCACGTTGTTGATGAGTTCCATAATAACGACCGTTTTACCGACGCCTGCACCGCCGAACAGGCCGGTTTTTCCGCCTTTAATATACGGCTCCAGGAGATCGATAACCTTGATTCCGGTCTCGAATATCTCGGACTTGGGCTCCAACTGGTCGAACTTCGGAGGCTGCTGGTGGATTGGACGACGCTCCTTAACCTGTATGGGCCCCTTTTTGTCGACCGGCTCGCCCAGAAGGTTGAAAACCCGTCCGAGGGTTTCCTCCCCGACGGGAACCGAAATCGGCGCGCCGGTATCGACCACGGTGTCTCCCCTGCGAATGCCGTCGGTGGCGGCAAGGGCGACCGCACGCACCCTGTTGCCGCCTAGGTGCTGCTGCACTTCGCAGACGAGGTGCATCTTTTCGCCCATGACTTCAGTGTCTATGGTAAGAGCATTATAAATTTCCGGCAAATGTCCTTCCTGGAACTCGGCATCCAGAGTCGAACCAATCACCTGAACCACTTTGCCAACATTCTGACTCATAATGAACTCCTTTAATTAAAGATGATGACACTGCCTGCGTCGAACGTCCTATTCGAGCGCCGCGGCGCCGCCCACGATTTCAGCGATCTCGTTGGTAATCTTGGCCTGACGCACCCTGTTGTAGCGAATTGTCAGTTCGCGTACCATCTCGGTCGCCGCGTCGGTGGCGTTTTTCATCGCCACGCGCCGTGCGAACTGCTCGGAGTACCCGGACTCGAGCAGACTCGAGTAAACCTTGACTTTTATATACAATGGTAACAGCGACGAAAATATCCTATATGGGCTCGGCTCAAAAATATACTGCGTATGGAACTCCGAAACGCTCTGTTCAATTTCCGTGCGCTCCGGCGTTATGGGAAGTATTCTCTGAATGGCGGGTTTCTGCGACGCGGTCGAAACCACCTTCGTCGATGAAAGGTAAACCTCGTCGACCTCGCCGTTAAGGAACAGGCTTATAAGCTCCGATCCCATGACCGAGGCGTCGTTAAAGCTCAGCTTGTCCTCGAGGTTCTGGGCATACTTGTAGACAGGCTCCTCGATGAACTTCAAATAGCTGTTTCCCTTCTTGCCGACGACATACAGCAGCACCTCTTTGCCTTCCTCGACGGCAAGCCTGTTTTTGAAATTCAGCGTGTTGTCGATTACGTTGGTGTTAAAACCGCCGCAAAGACCCCTGTTTCCGGTAACCATGAGAACGAGAATCCTCGTTGGATCGGCCCGCTCCTGAAGCAGGGGATCCACGACGTCGTCCACGCCGGAATCGCGCAGATGTGCTATGATCCTGTCGATTTTCTCTGAATAGGGCTTCGACATTTGCAGTCGGGACTGCATCTTCTTCATCTTGGCGGTGGAAACCATCTCCATCGTCTTGGTGATCTTGCGGGTGCTCGTCACCGATTTGATGCGCTTTCTTATTTCCCTTTGTGTGGCCACAGTCAGTTACCCTTGTCTGAAATATCGTTGACGCATTCTACCGAACATCCGCATGCACGCCGGACAGATAGCTCTCGGCAAAATCGGCGCAGACCTTGCCGTATTTTTCAACGCTCTTGAGCTCGCCCGTCGACGACATCTCGTCCAGAAGCTCGGGGTGTGCATCGTTCAGGAATTTTATGAACCCGGCCTCGAAATCGCGGACCTGCTCGACCGGAATCTTGTCCAGATAGCCCTGGGTTGCCGCGTAAATGATGGCGACCTGCTCGGCTACCGCCATAGGGCTGTACTGCCCCTGTTTGAGCACCTCGACGAGCCGCTGGCCGCGGTCGAGCTGTTTCTGTGTTGAGGCGTCAAGCTCGGTACCGAGCTGGGAAAACGCCTCGAGCTCGCGGAACTGTGCGAGATCCAGCCGCAGGGATCCGGCGTACTTCTTCATCGCCTTGATCTGCGCGTTGCCGCCCACACGGGAAACCGAAATACCCACGTCGACCGCCGGACGGATACCGCCGGCGAAAAGGCCGGGCTGGAGATATATCTGTCCGTCGGTGATCGATATAACATTCGTCGGAATATACGCCGAAACCTCGCCTTCCTGCGTCTCGATGATCGGCAGAGCCGTAAGCGATCCACCGCCGCGGTCGTCGGAAAGCTTCGCCGCGCGCTCAAGAAGCCGTGAGTGGCAGTAGAAGATGTCACCGGGATACGCCTCGCGTCCCGGAGGACGGCGCAGTAGCAGCGAGAGCTCCCTGTAGGCGTTCGCCTGTTTCGAGAGGTCGTCATATATGCAGAGCGTGTCTTTGCCATTTTCGTACATATAGTATTCGGCCATCGCGCAGCCCGCATACGGGGCGATGTACTGAAGCGGCGCCGGGTCGGAGGCGTTCGCCGCTACGACGATGGTATATTCCATGGCGCCGTATTTCTCGAGCGTCTCAACGACCGCCGCGACCGTGGAGGCCTTCTGGCCTATGGCCACATATACGCAATAACAGTTTTTACCCTTCTGATTGATGATCGTATCTATTGCGATGGTCGTCTTTCCGGTTTTACGGTCGCCGATGAGAAGCTCGCGCTGGCCGCGTCCGATCGGCGTCATGGCGTCGATCGCCTTGATGCCGGTCTGCAACGGAACCTTGACCGGCTGGCGGTCCGCTATGCCGGGGGCAAGGAACTCGACCGGCCGAATTTGAGTGGTGCTGATCGGCCCCTTGTTGTCCAGCGGTATGCCGAGCGGGTCGATAACACGTCCGAGGAGTTCGTCACCGACGGGTACGGCGAGAACACGGTTGAGCCGCTTTACCGTGTGGCCTTCCTCGATGGTCAGGTATTCGCCGAGCACGACCGCGCCGATGGTATCTTCCTCGAGGTTGAAAACCAGTCCGTAGGAACCGGTCTGGAACTCGAGCATTTCCCCGGCCATCGCGTTCTCCAGGCCATAGAGACGCGCGATACCATCGCCGACCTGGATCACCCGGCCGACTTCGCTGACATCCAGCTCAGATTTATATCCTTCAATCTCTTTTTTGATGATTGACTTGATTTCTTCAATTTTAATCTTCATAAGCCGCTTCGCTCCTGACTTTGCTTGATAATAATTTCTCTTTTATGCTTTTGAGATCCTTGGCCAGGGACCCATCTATAACCAGATCGCCTATCTTGATGACAATGCCTCCGATAATGGCCTCATCAACAACTTCCTCAATGATGATTTCCTTGCTGAACTTCTGCTCCAGTGCGTCTTTAATCTTTTTGGCCGCCTCGGCGCTAAGACTGGAACTCGCCACCACCTGAACTCTCTGCCGGTTGTTAAGCTCGTCAATGAATTCGATAAGTGCAAGGTGAATGTCCCCTATCGACAACTGACGATCATTGTCTATTAAGATCTTCAGAAAATTTACACAGATATCCGACAGCTGGTCCTTGAATATCCTGTCCACAAAGGCCTTTTTGGAATCTTTGGTTACCCCGGGAGCATTGAAGAACAGCACGAGGTCCTTGTCATCGTCCAGAAGCTTCGCAACGAAACCGAGTTCTTCTTCAAGTTGCGACAGAATTTTTCGTTCCTGCCCTATGTCAAGCAACGCGCTTGCGTACACTCTCGCAACATCATTAGCAGCCACTGTATCACCTGTACATTCGCAAAGTTGTAACGCTGAATACGATAAGGACAGTTCAGTATTACTGAACTGTCCTTATTTTTGTCAGAGCTTCTTCGATGAAGGCCTTCTGGTCGTCCGGATTGAGGTTTTTCCCGATGACCTTGGATGCTATCTCCGTCGACAGCGCAACCACCTCGGACTTAAGCTCGGAAAGAGCCTTGTCCTTGGCCATCGAAATCTCTCTTTTAGCCCGCTCGATCACATCCTTGGCCTCGCCGTTGGCTTGCTCAAGCATTTTGTTCTTCAGGGCCTCGGCGTCGGACCTGCCCTCGGCTATTATCTGAGTGGCCTCTTCCTTCGACTTGCCCATCATATCCCTGTGCTGGGCCAGAAGCCTTTCGGTTTCGAGGCGATTCTTTTCCGCAGATTCGATATCGCCTCTCACCTTTTCCGCGCGCGCGTCAAGCGCCTCGACGATCGGCTTCCAGGCCGCTTTCCACAGGATAAGCAGGAGCACCAGAAAGGTTATGACCGTCCAAAGAAGAAGACCGGGGTCGACTTTCAACAAACCTTCTTTCAGGACTTCCATGATGAACTACCCGTTAGTGGATTTTACCCTTTACTTGTGCACTTCTTCGGCAACCGGAGCCTTCTCGATGGCGGCCGGCATTGGTATCGGACCCTTGGTCGCCAGCATAAAGGTCACCACCAGGGCGAAGAAGGTGAAACCTTCGATAAGAGCGGCCGCGATGATCATCGCCGTCCTCAGGTCGCCGGAAAGCTCAGGCTGACGTGCCATCCCCTCGAGAGCACCGGTCGCCAGTTTGCCTATACCAAGAGCAGCGCCGAACACGATCAGACCAGCACCAAAACCTGCCGCGAGGTACGAAAGACCTAAGTATTCCATGAACTCCTCCTACGTGTTTGTGTTATAAGTTGTTGCTTATTTAATTAAATTTTATTAAATAAAATTTAAGAGCCCCGCTAATGACGCAAGCACCCGCATCAGTGTGCGTGCATCGACGAACCGATGAACATCGCCGAGAGTGTCGCGAATATATAGGCCTGGATAAAGGCCACCAAAAGCTCCAGGAGATAAATCATCAGGGACCCGGCTACGGAACCGATGCCCACCCAGTAGCTCTGGAACATCATTACCAGATAAATAAATATGATTATAACCACATGGCCCGCAGTCATGTTGGCGAAAAGACGAACGGTAAGCGCAAACGGCTTTATGAAAAGGCCTATGATCTCGATCGGAAACATGAGCGGGATGACGAACGCCGGAACTCCATGCGGGACCAGCCCGGCCCAGTAACCGACAGGCCCCTGCTTGATCATCCCGACTCCTATCATTCCGAGCAGCGTGAGAATGGCAAGGCCCGCCGTGACCCCGAGGTTGCCGGTGGGAGTCGACAGGCCGGGTATGAGACCGACAAGATTGCAAAAGAGAACGAAAAAGAAAATGCTCAGAAAATACGGCATGGCTTTTTTTACGTAATGATGGTCGAAGTTGGGCTCAACGATTTCGTCGTGAACGAAGGAGATGAGCACCTCCCACAGATTGACCCACTTGGACGACGAGCCGTAACGCGCATTCTTGATCTTACGCGCGATCGGAACGAATATAATGAGACAGACGAGCGCCGCGACCCACAGCATTACGACCCAGCGGGTGATGCGCATGTCGAAGATTCCGAAAAGTTTGGTGTTTAGATATTGCTCGTTGATGTTGCCGATGAAGCCGGTGGTGATGGTATGGTCGGTCAGGTGATGCATCACGATGTCGTACATCGATTCTTCTTCGCCGCCGGATGTTATGAATGAATTGATCGAGTGCAGTAAGTGAATCATAAGTCAGCCCACCTTAAAAGAATGTTAAGCAATGAGATCCTTTGACCAAACCGCCGCTTACAGCCACTTGCGTCCTTTTTTTTGTTCCTCTTCCTTCTGCCCCTTGGTCCGTTTATCAATAGCACTCAACTCTTTTATAAGACTGTAAAACCCGATCAAAAGACCCAGTACCGCCCCCGCGACAAGGAACCCCGGAGAGGTCGAATAGTACTCATCCAGCCGGTGGCCGACGTAAACAAACACAAAAATTATTCCGGCAAGCTGTAGCCCTACGCCCGAATAGGCCAGAACACTTCTTGTTGTGTTTTTAGCGGGCAATACACCCTCTAAGCACCTGATTTAACGACTGACTGCAATACAAACACGCTACTCTTTTTTGTCAACAAAATATAACCGTTTTTTTAAAAAAGTTCCCCGAACATTAAAAATTATACTATCAAAAAGCGCCGACATGAGTCCGCATTTCGCACCAGCGCCATTGCCGCATCACCGATCGCCGCGCATCATGCACTTCCGCATTTTCGTTAATGCGCCGCGCCGCGCCTGTCGATATTAATTCCAGCGGTGACAAACGGCGGGACGCCACCCGTCAAACCAACTCGCCCATACACCAGAGACCTCAGGAAGAGCGG
>JADFDB010000065.1 GCA_018263175.1 Spirochaetota bacterium | reverse complement strand
GATGCCCGTATTGAGCGTAACGGAATAGGTGCTTCCGTAGGGCATGGGGTAAAGCGGGGTGAAGCTGATGGTGCCGTGTGTCGCATCCCAGGAAAAACGACCCTGCAGGGGCGGAGAGATCGCGATGCCGTCGTACAGCGAGTCGAGATCGACCGGCTCGGAGAAGACGATCGATATGACGGCGTCGGGCGCCACCATCGTATCGTTCGGCGGCGCATAGGAGACGACGGCCGGGGGTACGAGATCGGTGCTCACCGAGAAGAGCGACGAATGCGGCTTCTTCAAGTCGTTTCCGTTGGAGTCTTCGGCGGCGGCGGATATCGCGACGCGATAGAGCGCCGCCCCGCCGAGGCTTTTCGCCGGCTGGAAGCTGAGCCGTTTCCCATCGGGGCTCCAGGTGAAAAAGCCCTCCACGGTCCCGTTGTCGCCGCTCAGGGAAAATTCGTTCGCGGTCTTCACGGTGTCCATTGTTTTGCTGAAAAGCACAACGATCGCGGTGTCCCTGTCAACGCCGCTCGACCGGTCGGCGGGGGTGATGGACACGACCTCGGGTTGGGAGAAGTCGCTGTTGAAATCACAGCATGGAAAGGCCCCGACGAGGAGCATCATCATCGATATGCCGAATAGAATAGATTTTTTCATGTGCGTTCTTCCTCCTGCTCCTGCTTCCTCATGCCGACATACTGCCGAATGGGCATTCTCAATCCCCTGGCTCCCTGAATTCGAAAACGAAATCCCCGGTCATCGTGTTGCCGTACCTATCCTTCAGGCCGCCGCTGCCGCCATGTACGGTGAGCCGGTAGAGGACGGGGCTCGCCGGCTCCAGCTTGTTCGAAAGCCCTGAGAGCATGATGCAGGCGGTGCTGTCATCGGTCCATTCGACATCCGCAACGAGGCCCTCATCCTCCCCGAAGCTCGCGAGCGAAAGGTTCTGATATATCGAATAACGGTCCATGGCGACCGGCGTGTAGGGGGCGAGGAGCGAGACGAACTGGATTCTGAAATAATAGGTCTGGTTGGGCCAGGGGCCCATGGCTATCGTGACCGGCCAGGCCTCGGGATCGGGGAGGCCGGTGAACAGGAGGTCGTATGCAAGGCCATCGCTCGAGCCCCAGGCGTTGCCGGTTTTCACGGTGAGCGAGTTCGCGCCGCCCGTGCGTATGCTGAGCTGATAGGCCGCGGGGAGCCTCAGGCCGTTTCGGTCCTTCGCGGACCGGTCGACGGTGAGCTCGTACAGGCTTTCGGGCGCGAGAGGCGCATTCGTATGGAAGACGAGTATGCTGTCGCCGTTCCACGAAAAGTATCCGCCGGGCGAGGGGCAAAGTGAGAACGCGGTTTCGGCGCTCGGCCGGTCCATCGGCTCGGAGAAGACGATGTAAAATGAGCTGTCTTTCGCGACGCCATCGTTGATTCCGTCGGTACTCCAGAACGGCGCTATGCCGGCGTCGTTGATTCCGATGACCGCCGGAGGGACCGAGTCGTCGCCGGTGATGAATATGACCGAGTAGTCCGAGGCGAGGGTGTTGCCCGCCGTGTCCTCCGCCGCGGACGACAGCCTGAAGCGGTACTGCACGCCATAGTCCATCGGCGCGGAGAGCCGGTACACCATGCGGCTCTCCGGGAGGCCTGAAGGGCCCGCCTCCCAGGCAAAGCGACCCGCCGCGTGGGGCGTAATGCTGAAGGCCGACTCGGTCTTCAGGACGTTCATCGTCTTTGAGAAATCCATGGTGATGGTACGATCGATCGCTACGTTCTGCTCGCCGCCCTCGAGGAAGGCCGGGTCGGATGAAAGCACCGTCGGCGGAACGAAATCGGCGCCGACGTAGAAGTCGGAGAGGAAGTCGCTTTCCATGCGGTTCCCCTTCGTATCGCGCACGGTCCGCGGGATCTCTATCGTGTACCGTCGTGCATAGTCGAGCCCGGCCCGCGGGCGGAACACGAAACGCCGCCCGGAGAGCCATTCGATATCGCCGTCGATGCGAGAGGAGCCGTCCGAGAAAGAAAAACTTTTATCGATATCATCCTTCCGTACGTCGTTGTTGAAGGCGATCTCGATCGGAGCGTCCTCCCGAACGCCGTCGGCGTGGTTATGCGGGGACGAGTACACGACCTCGAGCGTCTCGAATCCGGAGCAGGCAATGATGAGGCCGAGAGCGAGCACGGGTGAAAACAATCCATACGATAGCCTTTTCATGATTCGCCTCCGTGCGCCGGTGTCGATTGCCCGGACGAGCGGATACACAGGAGATCGACGAGCTGCACGGCGAGGAGGGTGAGCGTCAGGGAAAACACCACCCAGAGCGCACCGGTGGCGGTGATAGTCAGGGAGAAAAGGGCGAAGGCCAGGGAGAATGAGATGAGCGGGGTGAGGGAGCGGAGAGGAATCGTCCTCCGGAAGCGTTCACCGAGGACGAACCGGCGATGGAGCGCAATGGCAACAAATAAAAGCGCCATGAAAAAGAACGCCTTTGGTCTTATCTTAATATTGATGCCGGAGAGAAAGACGAGGGCCAGCAGGGCGTATGCGCAGGCACCCGTTCCTTCAGGCCTGCCGGCGCGAAATCTCGACAGCTGGAGCAGTGTGATGCACACCATCGCGATGCTCAGCAGATTGAAAAGTCTGAGGTTGAGGAAGAGCACCTCGTTCATGCTGTACAGTACAAACGCCGCCGTCACGGCGATCGCCATCGTCAGCCTGCCATCGTGTCGCATCGAAGCCTTCATCGGTTCGCTCATGATCGCTCCTTTCCGCTGAAATTATGCTCGTACAGCGTATAACATATAACCGGCACAACGACAAGGGTGAGCACTGTCGCAAACGAGAGTCCGCTAATCACCGTGAGGGCGAGAGGCCGCCAGAGACCCGCGCCCTCTCCCGCGTTTATCAGCGCCGGGAAGAGTCCCATGATCGTGGTGAGGGCGGTGCTGACGACCGGCCGAAGGCGCCCGCTGCTTTGCGCCTTAATATGACGAATAAGGTCATCCCGCCCTCCCACGGCTCCGCCGGGGTTCGACCGCATGGCGTCCACGAGCACGATGCCGTTGTTGACGACGATCCCGACGAGGATGATGAGGCCGATGTACACCGGGACGCAAAACGGTGTGCCCGTGATGAAAAGCGCCGGCACGACTCCCACTCCAGCCAGGGGAACGGTGCTCATGATGACGAGAGGAAGGATGAGCGACTCGAAGAGGACCGCGAGCACCATGTACACGAAGACGATGGAGAGGGTCACGAGCACGATCATGCCCCTTTTGGCCTCTTTGAGGCGCGCGACGGTATCGTCGTATTCGTAGCCGTACTCGGGCGGAAAGGGGACGGCTTTAAGGGCCGCGGCTATTTTCCGCCCGGCCTCCTCGTAGCTGAGTGCGCCGATTCGTGCGGTGACGTACACGCAGCGCCGGCCGTTCCTCCTCCAGATTTTCGCGGGCTCGACGGTTTCTTTAAGCGTAACGAGCTCGCGAGCCGGGACGAGTTCTCCCCGGTCATTCGGCAGGGAGTACTTGAGCACCTCGTCGATGGAGCGGCGCTGGTCTTCCCTGAAGCGCGCGCGGACGTCGAGCTCGCGGTCGCCGGCGAGGAGCCTCGTGATGACCGGACCGTGGAGCGCGCCGTGGAAAAAATCGGCGAGAGCGCGCGCGTCGACGCCCGAAGCGCCGGCCTTCGCCCGGTCGAGGCGCAGGGTGTATGCCGGTTTCCCCTCCCGGAACCTGAGCACGCATTCCTCCACTCCGGGGACGGCGCCGATGGCGCCCGCCGCGGCACGGGCGATGGAGCGAAGCGTTTCGTTGTCGTCGCCGATGATCGCGATACCGAGCTCCCTGGCCGAAATCTCGTCGGCCCCGGAAATAAACGCGAAAGCGCCGTGCGGCCGCAGAAGCTCGTTGAGATCCTTTTTGATCGCAGCTCTGGCTTTATCCCGCCCGCTTCCCCGGATCGTTTTTTTAAAGGAAACGGTGAGGGTGCCCCGCCATTTTTCAACACGTGCCGTTATTTTTTCCGCGACCCCCATGTCCATGAGCCGTCGTTCGGCCTCGGCGACGAGCCCGTCGGTGCGGCCGAGGGTGGTGCCGGTTGGAAATTCGAGATAGACGTAAAAATCGCCGCTATCGCCGGGATCGATGACATCGCTTTTGATGAAGGTATACAGTACGAGAGAGAGGACACACAGAAGGACGAGGTACGTAAAAAGGGCCCGGATGTTCGCGAAAGAGCGATCGATGAGCACGGTATAGGCCCGGACAAGCCGGGCCTCGAGCAGATCGGCGGCGCGGAGCAGGCGCGCTCCGGCGCTTCGAAGCGCGCCGCCAAGGCGGGGAGGAAGGGGTGGAACCGAGAAGGACGACTCCAGAGCGGCCGCGTACACGGCCGGCACGAGAACGAGGGCGACCGCGAGCGAGACGAGAAGCGCGGCCGAGATCGTGAACGCCATGCCGCCGTACATCATTCCGGTCTCTTTGTCGCCGAAGACGACCGGAAGGAACACGATGACGGTGGTGATGGTTGACGAGATAACCGCCTTCCTGATGTCGAGCGCGCCCTCGCAGATGGTCCGCCGGCTCATCTCCCCGCGGGAGAGAATCGACTCGGTCAGGATGATGCAGTTGTCAACGACCACGCCTCCGCCCAGGGCGAGGCCGCCAAGGCTCATCACGTTGAGGTCGATCCCCGCGAAATACATGCAGGCGAACACCGCGATGACCGAAAACGGGATGGACAGGGCGATCGCGAACACCGTCCCCGGTCTTCGAAAGAAGACGTAGATCACCATCACCACGATGCCCATGCCCCACAGGCACGAGGAGACGACGTTGTCGAGCGCGGCGCGTATGAAACGTCCCTGGTCGTAGACGATGGCGGTCTTCGCGGTTTTCTCGGCGGCAAGGACCTCGAGCGCGCGGGCGCATACTTCGAGCGTGTTGGCCCCGCCGGCCTTCTGAACGTACAGTGCGACCTTCTCTCCGCCGTCAAGGCGCGAGATGTCCTCGCGCTCCCTGAACGAAGCGACGACCTCGGCAACGTCGCCGATCCGTATCAGTGCGCCGCCCGCGCGCGAAGGCGGAAGCGCGACATCGGCGATCTGCGCGATGTCCGTTATGCGATAGGGAATGGTGACCAGATATTCCCGTCCTCCGCAGGGGACGAGTCCCCCGGAGAGCGACACGTTCGAGCCGTCGATCGACGCCGAAAGCTCCCCGAGCGAAAGGGAGCGTGCCGCAAGCGCGCCGTGGTCGGCGTTGATGTGGACCTCGCTCCTCAGTCCGCCGACCACGGTGATCTCGGAAACACCCTCTATCCGCTGGAGGCGCGGTTTCAGGCTGTTCTCGGCGAATTCGCGCGTTTCGGGGAGCGACCTCCCGGCGAGCTCAACGGTGGCGATGAGGACGGGACGGTCGGAAGGATCGTAGCGCAGCACCATGGGCTCCTGGACAGCGCGGGGAAATCCGCCGCGTATGAGGGCTATCTTCTCCCTCAGGTGGAGGGACGCGATCCTGACATCGGCCTCCATCCCGAAGGTGACGTTGATCCGCGCCCTGCCCTCCTCGGACACCGATTCGATCTTTTGTATGCCCTCGACGGTCTTCACAATTTTTTCGACGGGCCTGGTGATGATCGTCTCGATCTTTTCGGGGGCCATGCCGGGATACTCCACGATCACCGAAACGCCGGGATGCACCGATGGAGGCATGAGCGATACGGGAAGGCGCGACAGGCCGATGAGGCCGAAGATGAAAAGCCCCGCAAAGAGCATGAAGGCCGTGATGCGGTTTTCGATGAAGTAGCGCATGTCAGCCTTTTTCGCGGCGCCGCTCGATGAGATGGTACACGGTCGGAATGAACACAAGGGTGAGCACGGTCGAAACAACGAGCCCGCCGATGACGGCGATCGCCATGGGCTGCTGGAGCTCCGCGCCTTCGCCGAATCCGAGCGCGATCGGGAGCATCGCGCACACGGTGGTGCCGGTGGTCATGAGTATCGGCTTGATTCTCCGGCCTCCCGCCGCAACGATGGCCTCCCAAAGCCCTGTCCCGCGCCGCCGCTCGCGTTCGATGAAATCGAAAAGGACGATGGCGTTGTTGACGACGGTGCCGGCGAGGAGGATCATCCCGATTCCGGAATTGATGTTGAGGGTTTTCCCGGTCAGGAGCAGGAGCGCGGAGACCCCGATCGCCGCGACGGGGACGCTGAGCATCACGATGAGCGGCCGCGAAAGGGACTGAAACTGGGAGGCAAGCACCATGTACACCAGGACGATGGCGAGGACGAGGGAGAAGAGCATTTCTCGCGCGGAGTTGTGTATCTCGCTGTTGTTCCCGGCGATTCTCGCCTCGTACCCGGCCGGAAGGCGAATCCCGGCGAGAAGCCTCTCCATTCCGGCGAGGGTTATTTTTCGGGAGCCCTCGATATCGGCGGTGATGATGTTTACCGGGCTCTGTTCGCTTCGCAGTATTCTCCCCGGCCCGACGGCTTCGTCGAGCTCGATGATTTTAGAAAGGGGGATCACCGAGCCGCCGTCCGATTTGACGAGTATTTTGAAGAGCGAGTCCCTTCCGGTGCGGTCGGCCTCGCGCAGCCGCACGCGCAGATCGATCTCGTCGTCCTTCTCACGAAAGCGCGTGACGACCTCTCCCCGCAGCGCGGCGCGCACGGTCGAGGCGATCGCGGCGACGCTGACGCCGAGGGAGGCCGCAAGGCCCCGGTCGACCCGTATGCGGAGCTCGGGGTCGCCGCGATCGAGCGAGGACTCGATATTCCTGACACCATGCATGGAACCGAGCGCGTCGGCAAGCTCGCCTCCGAGGCGCGCGAGCTCGGCAAGCTGCCGGCCGCGGATTTCGATCGCAAGCGGTTTTGAGTCGCCGCCGAGGATCGAGGCAACGACATCCTCCCGGACCCGGTAATCCGCCCTTACGCGCTCATTGAGCCGTATTTCGTCTTGCAGGGAGTCGATTATCGCGCGTACACTCTCGCGGCCGGCACACTGCAGGATGACCCTGATCGACGCCGTGTTGGCCTTGATGCCGGATATCCGCTCGGCAATGGTGTCCTCGGGGTCGGAGCCGATCTTGGAATAGACGAAGCGGGTGTACGGTTTGTCGAGCAAAATCCGTTCGATCGCGGCACATATCGAGGTCGTCTCTTCAAGAGGAGTGCCTTTCTCCGCGGCGAGCTCGAGGGTGAACTCGCCGGGGTCAACCCTCGGCATCAATTCGGTATCGATGAGAGAGAACAGCGCGATCCCGGCGATACAGAGCGCGCATCCGGCAGCGAGGACCTTCCGGTGTTCGCGCATCGACAGACCGATGGTCCGGACATAAAGATTTGTCAGCGCGCCCATGGTCCGGTCGGAGGCGGCGAACACCGATTTTTTGATAGAGCGGAAGCGCCCGGACGAGGACGGACCGGTACGATCTTTCGGGCGGATGGCGGCGAGCATCGGTATCAGGGTGAAGGAGGTCAGCATAGAACAAACAAGCGCGAAGCTGACGGTAAGGGCGAGCTCCCTGAAAACGGCGCCCGTTATGCCCGAGAGAAAGAGTATGGGCAGAAAGACGACGATCGACGTAAGCGTGGAGGCCATCACGGCACCTTTCACCTCGTTTACGCCTTCCAGCACGGATATGATGGGGTCGTTCGCCGGGGGGTGGTTTCGATCGCATGATTTCCGCCGGCTCGCGATCGAATCGAGGACGACTATCCCGGCATCGACCATCATGCCGACGCCGAGCGCGAGGCCTCCGAGCGAGATGGTGTTGAGCGAAATGCCGCTGAAGTGCATGAGCGTGAATGTAGCGAGCACCGATATCGGGATCGCGGTGCTTATTATGAGCGATGCGCCGGTCTCTTTCAGGAAGAACCAGAGCAGCAGGAAGGCGAAGAGCGCGCCGAAAACGGCTGACTGGATTACGGCGTTGACCGAGCCGCGGATGAACCCGGACTGGTCGTAGACGAGGGTGATGCCAAACTCATTATGGTATCGCTCGGCGAGAAAGCCGATCTTCTCTTTAACGCGGTCGCAGGTCTCGATGGTGTTTTTCCCCGGTTCCTTGCGGACCAGAATGCCGACCGCCTCCTCACCATTGATCCGGATGATGCACCTGCGGTCCATGAAGCCGTCGGTGATGTCGGCGATATCGCCGAGATAGACCGGCGTACCGGCCTCGTTCCCGCCCACCGCTACGGTGCCAATCTCCTCGATGCTCTCGAACTCGCCCAGGGTGCGCACCAGGTATTCCCTGTCGCCCTTCTCGATATTGCCCGCGGGGAAGTTCTGGTTGGATGCGTCGATCTTCTCCATCACCTCGGCGATGGAAAGGCTGTGGGCGTAAATCCGGGCGGCGTCGAGCTCGACGTTGATCTGGCGTTTGTACCCGCCGTTGATGTCGACGAGCGCCACGCCCTCGGTGCGTTCGAGATGCGGAAGCAGCTCCTTTTCGACGCGTCTTCTGGTCTGCCGGAAATCATTCCCGGCCGCGGTAATGGAATAGATCATTATCGGATCGGCCTTCGGGTCGAACTTGACCACGGTCGATTTGCCGGTGTCCTGGGGGAGCTGCCCCCTGATGATGTCCGCTTTTTCCTTCGTCTCGATCAGGGCGAGGTCCATATTGGTCCCCCATTCGAAACTCGCCGTAACGAGGCTCAGCCCCTCCATGGATTCGGAAAAAACCGAGGTGACCCCATTGACGGAACTGACCGCCTCCTCGATGTATCGTGTAACGAGTTGTTCTATTTCGGCGGGGGCCGCGTTTTCGTAGGCGGTGACCACCGTCAGCCTCGGGAATTCGATGTTGGGAAGGAGCTGCACCGGCAGTTTCCGCAGGGAAATGACGCCGAGCAGGCAAACCCCGAGGTACACCATAAGCGTGGTGATTTTTTTCCTTGCGAACAGCTCGATCATTTCGTTTCCGGTGTGCGTTCCAGGCCGTCCGGCGGCATCTTCATTCCGTCATGGACGAGTCCCAGTTCTCCGGCGACGATACGGTCGCCTTCTCCGAGGCCGTCGAGGATCTCGAGCATGCCGTCGTATTCACCGCCGATCCGGACCCTCTGCCTGAAAACGATGTCCTTTTTTACGAGAAAAACTTCGCCACTGCCGTTTTCGCCGCGTACGCACGAGGCGAGCGGGACCAGCATCCGTTTCCCCCGGTTTCCGGTCTCTATCCGCGCCCTGGCGAACATGCCCGGCAGCAGTCGATAACCGGGATTGCCGAGCTCCGCCTTTATTTCGACGGTGCGGGTCTTCATGTCGAGCACCGGGGTTAAGCGGCGAATGACGGCCGTAAAGGTCTCGTCGCCGTACGCGTCGACCGTAAAGGAGACGGCCTGTCCGTGCCTGATCTTTTTTATGTCCTTTTCGCTGATGTTCATCGCGAGGTACACCCCGGTGATGTTGATCAGGGTCGCGATGATGGAATCGGATTTGACCATCTCGCCGGCCTCCATGGACTTCGCGGCGACGAGACCGGTGATCGGAGAACGGATGGAGGTTTCCCTGAGCAGTATCTCGGTTGACCTGACGTTGTTTTCCGCCTGGGAGATCCGCGAGCGGGCGGACTCGAGCTCGGCACGCTCGATCTTGGTATTGATGCGCTGCAATAGCGCAATTTTCTCCTTTTCGGAGGACGGCATCCTGAGCCCTTCGGCGACGATGTCTTCGTCGCGATAGCCGACCTGTTGTATTTCGAGGTCTGATTGCGCGAGCTGGTATGCGGTATACGCGGTGGTGTGCTGGGTCTTCAGATTTTTAAGCTCGCTTTCGCTCAAGCCCCCGGCCTCGTACAGGATGGTCTTGTTTTTTACGATACGGTCCATGTTCTGGTAGCTCGATAGCTTGTCGTTCAGCTCCGCCGCCGCTTTCTGAATGCCCTTTTGTTTGATCTCGATGCCTTTCAGCGCGTTTTCGTATCTGGCCCGTGCAAGGTCGTGCGCCCGCCGGGCGATCTCCAGTTCCGATTTCTGCTGGCTGAGTGTAATTTCGAGGGGAAGGCGTTCGATCTCGGCGATCAGGCGGCCGGTGTGCACGCGGTCGCCTTCATGAACATGGATTTTCGCGAGCCTGCCAGCAACCTTGGAAGAGATGTTGATCTTTTCCCTGAAGACGATCTGACCGAGACTATCGATCGATTCGGACACTTCATGTATGCCGACGGCATGTGTCGATATTCTTGCGGCGGCCTGGCCGGTCGTGTCGCTCTTTTCGGCCTCGATGGCGCCGCCCGTGCCCACCCCCGTGCGGAGAAACTGGAAAATGACCGTCAACGATATCACCGTCAGGAGAGTGAGCGCGGCAAGCCGCAGAGGCTTTGGTTTATGCAGTAATCCGGCGGCAAGGCGTTTAATTTTCTTCCGCATTCGTGTTTCCCCTGTATCTGGATAGTTTAAGGTAGCCGATATCGACGCCCATCGCGAGCTCGAGAGTCGAGGCGGTCGTCAGATAACGGACGCGCGATTCGAGGCGGGCGACGGCCGCCTCGCCGCGTTCGATCTCCTTTTTCATGAGGTCGTATCGGTTCGATTCGCCCATGTCGGCCTTGAGCCGCTCGATCTCGAGCTGGGCGTCGTAAAGGGCAAGCCGCTTGTCGGCTATGTCCGTCATCTCCCACGAATTTTCGAGCGCCATGTACGATGAAAGCACCTCTATCGCCACCTGCTGACGGATCGAGCGGATGTTCTCTTTCGAGGTGTCGAGCCGTATCCCGCTTTCCACGATGGCGCGTCGGTAATCCATGGAGTCCAGAAGGTTCGCCGAGGCGTTCGCCGACCTGCTCCTCGTGTTGTAGTTTTCGCTCTCTCCGAGGCCGAGGCTGCCCGAGGCGCTGCTCCCCCAGAGAGCGGTCGAGACCTGAAGGCTGAGGTTCCATCCCTTTTCGCGCGGGACGAATTGTTCGGAGGCGCCGTCCGGATCGCTGAGGGAATAGCCGGCGCCGAGCGAAAAGCGGGGGAAATAATAGAGCCTGTTGATTCGGTGGGACTTCGCGTTGATCGAGTGCTCGACGTCGCCGCTTTCGATCTCCTTTCTGTTGCGGACGGCGATGGCGACGCATTCGCCGATTGAACGGCTCCCCTCGGGCCCGTGCAGGGTGAAGTCATCATCGACGTCGCCGAGTATCTCGACCGACTGCCGCCAGTCGACCCTGAGCATGATCTTGAAGCGGTTCCGCGCGATCTCGAAGTTGTCGATCGCCTTTTTGAGATTGAGCTCGATCTCTTTTACCTTCGCCTCGATCTCGAGCACATTGAACCTCGTCGCCTCGCCGAGCTCGAGCTCCTTTCTGATAAGTGAGAGCTGAACCAGACCCCTCTCGAGCGTCTTTCGGTGTATACCGATGGTGCCCTTGAGCTGTATGAGATCGAGATAGGATTTGAGCACCTCGGCGGTGAGCCTGTTGAGGGCGATCCGGTAATCGTTCCGCGCGAGGATCGCCTTGAGTCTCGCTATGTCGTACGCAAGGCCTTTTCGTCCGCCGTCGTAGATATCGAACCTCGCCTCGACGGCCAGTTTGCGGTACCGCGAATCGGCGTCTCGCCGCGCGACTTCGGCGGTGTCCGCGTACGAAAGCGACAGCGAAGGGAAATAGTCGCGCAGCCGTTCAGTGACGCTCAGCTCGTAGACCTGTTTGCCCGCGTATATGGCCCTGAGCTCGATATTGGTGGTGATCGCGATGCCGAGTGCGGATTCGAGGTCGACCATAAGCGCCGGTGCGCCGGCCGAAACGGAATCGTCGGGCCTGCCGGGGGCTTCGGCGAAAACGACTTCTCCGTGAGAAAGCACCCATTGCGCGCAGAACGCGATAAGGATATATCCGAGGGTGCGCAGGCGGCAGGGCGTCAAGACGGCCTCAGGGAAACCGGGCGAGGATTTCTTCGGCAAGCCTTGCGGCGACGGTTTTTGCCGCGGCGGCGTCGGCGATCGTATCGTCACAGAGATAACGGAGCTCGCCCGCCTTTTCGCCGGACCGGTCGTACACCTGGAGGGAAACAAGCGTGCGGATTGTTGTGTCGGCATAATCGCCCGTTTCTGACTCGGAGAACGAGCCGGCGATGCACACGTCGGCCGAATGAGCGCGGCAGAGCGCCGCGATTTCCTCGCGGCCGGGGGCGGAAACGGCAGCCCTTCGTTTTTGGCTGCCGGCGGGACCGGGGATATCCGCAGTATCGCCCGGCGCGGCCTCGTGTGGCGCCGGCCCGCCGTTTTCGAGGAGCTCGGCGCGAAAGCCATGCCGGAAGAATTCGAAGCGGAGCGATTCGCGTAGATTGGCGGCGGCGAAGGGGCGATAGGCAAGGGACCTGCTTTCGATGCGGCCGATCAGTATCGCGCCCGGTCTTGAGGCGAGGACGTTTTTGCGGAAATGCGCGTCGATGTTCGCGCAGGACAGTATCGGAATAACGAGCAATGAGCAGAGCAGGTGTTTCATTCGGCGATCTCCTTTTTGAGGGAGACGAGACGCGCGTCGCTTCGCCCGCCACCCCGTGCTATTCTAATGGCCCTGTCGATCTCTTCCAGGGCCTTCGCCTTGAGGCCGAGGCGGCGGTAGAGGACGCCAAGATTTGCGCGGGCGTCGATGAAGGATTCCTCTTCGGAGATAATGAGGAGGTATTCGTGGAGCGCCTCGCGATATTTTTCTTTTTTTTCATAGAGGAGTGCGAGAAGCGAACGGGCGGGCAGGTGATGCGCGTCGAGCTCGAGCACCCGGTTGAGGAGCGCGATCATCTCGGTGTCGGCGTTTTTATCGGTCGGGCGTACGACGCTGATGCGGGCCTTCCAGTAGAGCGCACCGACATGGTCGCCGTCTTTTTTGAGTATGCGTTCGATTTCGTCGAGGGCCGCATCAAAGTTATGCTCGTAATAATGCACCTTGGCAAGCATGAGGCGCGCGTTGTGGAGCGTGTCATCGAGTTCGACGGCCTCGACAAAGTGCTCCCTTGCCGGTCGGAGTTCCTTTTTGGCGAAATATTCCTTTCCGGCGATGTAGGATTTTAACGCCCTGTCGGTATCGTCGCCGCAGGAAATGAACAGTGCCGCAGCCGCGACGCAC
>JADFDB010000064.1 GCA_018263175.1 Spirochaetota bacterium | reverse complement strand
CGTACTTCTTCAGCTCGAGGCGGGGGTTGCGCTTCACGAGCGACTCTATTTCGGGCGCGATTTTTTTACAATGCGGACACTCGCGTCCGTAAAAGAAATGAAGTATGACCTTCCCGGCCTGCGCCTCCACGGGTTGCCTCGTAATCGAGCCGGTTGTGCCGAACACGAGAACCGTCATCGCAATTAGTGCCGCCGCACGTTTCATATCCGCCTCCTGCCGGAGAATTTACGCTTACACCGGTTTATGGTATGCCCCCTGGGGAATCATTGTGTCAAATCAATAATGTTCTTGCATAAATGCCTCCAGCGGCGTATCCCGTCATTCGATCCCCCCGCCCCGCTGAGGGATCGAACCGGAATGCGTGATCGCGCCGATTACCATGAAAGAGCACCTTCGAAAAGACACGGGAAGCCGCAGGATACTTCATCCGCCCCCGGACAAGATCAGGCAGCGCCTGTATCCCGTAGTGCTGGACCTTTTTTCGCGCCGCGACTTCCACCAGGTGAACCTGCGCGACATCTCCCATCAGACGGGCATCAGCACCGGCACCATCTACAAGTACTTCCCCTCGAAGGAGGACCTCCTCTTCACCATCCTCGATGAAAAGATGAGCGAGCTTCCCGCGCTTTTCGCCGCCGAGGTGCGGGGACTCGATGATACCGCGGAGATTTTCCGGAAGATAATCTGGGTTTCCATGGATTTTTACGAACGGAACCCTGCTGTCGCGATCACCGCGTTCATCACCGTACCCACCCGCACCTGGATGCAGGAGCACTCGTACCGGCGGGAGGACGTTAAGACCATACTCCTGGAACTCGTGGAGCACGGCAGGGCACGCGGCGACATCGACGCCTCCGTCACGCCGCGGATAATCGAAACGATGTACTACATGTTCTGCTACCGGCACATCCATACATGGTATTACCACGGCATGAAATGGAAACTCACCGACCGCATCGAGGAAATCTTCGACCTGCTCTGGAAGGCGGTACGGCCCTGACGATGATCAGATCTGCACGCGCAGGCCGACGGTGGCGTTGACGTCCTTTCTGTTGTACAGGTTCACCATGGTCTCGCCGGTGATCTTGAGCTTCCACAGGTTGAGCTCGAGACCGATGAGATAGGTGGGAATGGCGTAATAGGGGTGGTACTTGTTCGTCGAATCGAAAAGGAGGGTTCCGATTTGGCCGTTATAAGGTGCACCAGAGATTGGTGGATCTTCTGAGGTCAGGTCGCCGATTCCTCCGAACCGCATCTTGAAGTAACCGACATTGCCGGTAAGCCCGAAACCGGTATAAAAGCTGAAGAGATAGAACACATCAAAATAAGCGACCGCCTGTGCCGTCAGCGAAAATATGCTCCATAATACACGCGCATTATACTCACCGTCGAAATTGGTCGTTATCGTAAATGGATTGCCGCTCTCCTCGATCGCAATATCATCAAAATCGACTTCATAGTCACCAGTGACCTTCACATCGCCGTACATGAAATCTCCACCCAGCGACACGGTAACGCCCCCGAAATTGAAGATGAAGGGGAGGAGCTTCTTCTTTTCGATGATGTTGTAACGCAGCTTCGCTCCGATGGAAAGGAGCTTGTAATCGGAGAGCTTCGCGATATCGGTCGAAAGGCCCGGGTCCACGATGGCCTTGCTCAGGCTGAAATACTTGCCCACCACGTCGAAACCGCCGCCGAGTCCGACGCCGAAGATGAGAACCGGATTGGGCGTTATCCCGGGGAGACTGCCGTTATCGCTTTCGGGCCTCGAGTCGTCGAAATACCGCATGTTGGTCATGCCCGCTCCCATGGCCACGCCGACCTGAAAATGCGGGAAGCTGCCGAGCGTCGCCTTGCCGATCGGATACCCGGTTATGTTTCCCATCGCGAGGGAATCGGCGACGATGGGACCGTTGAGGTCGGCCTTGTCCTGAACTTGGTTAATAAGATCGGTCGCGTCGGGAATCTCCACCACTCCCGGAAAAGATGTGTTGAACTGAACCGTCGTGCGCGCACCAACCGGGGAAACAAAAACGAGCACGGCCGACATCACGGACAGCGCGTATTTCACGGCACGCATCTTTTTATTTCTTCCGCTCCCGGGAATACAAGCATAATGTGTACCGGCCATTCAGAAGTCCCCCTGCCGCACCCCGCCTGTCGCAACAGCGAATGAATTGCCTCACTCTTGTTCCAGGGACACGGCTAATCAATCGATGGCAAAAATAAACACATTTGCGCATCCGTGTCAACGGAATTTCACTGCCGCATACCCGTGGTAAGCCGTGCGAGGGTGTCCGAAAGCTCGTTTATGGTCCGCGTGGATTCGGATATTTTTTCGGCCACCTGCACCAGCTGCTGGGCCGATTCGGATATGAGCATGAGCGTGGTGCTCGACTCGTGAGATGCGAGCTGCTGCTCCTTCGTAGAGTTTTCGATACCGCCGGCCGACTCGTATATGCGCCTGTTGAGGTTGGTCACGATCTTGACGGTGTTGCCGATGTCGGCTATGAGGTCGTTTATCGAGGATATCTCGCCGGTGATCTTTTCGATGGTGGCGTTGAGGCCGGCCATGAGGTTCGCCGAGCGGTCGATCGACTCGCGGCTGCCTCCAAGGTTCGCCCTGTTCTCTTTAATGAGCTTTTCGATTTCGCGCGCGTTCCGCGAGGTGGCGTCAGCGAGCTTTGAGATCTCGTCGGCGACAACGGCGAAGCCGCGGCCCGAATCGCCGGCGCGCGCCGCCTCGATCGCCGCGTTGAGCGAGAGCAGGTTGACCTGGTCGGCGATGTCGTTTATCACCTTAATGAAGCCCGACATCTCTCCGCCCTTCGCCTCGACCACGCCGAACTGCGCGCGCGTGGCGCTTATCTGCTCGATCGACTCCCTGGAATAGCGCTCGATCTCGTCGGTAACGCCCTGGAGAACGCCCGAGCTCGATTGTATCTTGTCGTAAACCTTTTCGAGATCGCCGACCGCCTCGCCCGCAATCTCCATCTCCTCGTAAAGGGAACGGGCGGTATGCGCCACTCCCTCCGCGTTCCCGGACAGCTCCTCGAGCGACGCGGATATCTCCTCGAGCGACGCCGCCTGCCGGTGTGAAAGATCGTGCACATCCTCAACGATGCGGTTCTGCCGCTCCGCCTGCGCTTTAAGCACACCGACCGACTCGTCCACGCTCCGGCCGAGGTTCTGGATCTCGCTGCAGTTTTTTTCCGATTCGGCGGCCTTGTCGATGGCGAGCTTCAGGATCTCACGGGTCGCCCTGGCTCCAACCGCCGCGCCGATGCCCACCCATATATAGATGAGAAAGCGCACGCCGATTACGCTGCCCACCGGCCCCTCGGGGATCAGATTGGGGCGCAGTATGAAAAGGCCTATCTGCGAAAGCACCACGAGAAGGAAGGTGAAGAGCGAAACCCGCACGTCAAAATAGAATACGCTGAGTACGAGCACAATATACTGCGCGGCGAAGAGCTCCCTGGAACCGTAAATCACATATTGAAAGATGAACAGGCAGAGCATCACACCCAAAATGGCGATATAGCTCGATACTGGCCTCCCCCTGAAGCGCCGCGACGAAAGAACGGTGATCGCGAGGATAAGCACTATCGCGAAAAACTCGGTCAGAATGTCCGTGAGGGTGAGATATTGCGATCCGGTCCCGGTGAAAAGGATCGCCGCGGTGGCGATATTCGCGAGGAGAACGATTCCGGCAAACGCCGAGTAGAGGCGCCTGTTGTTGCTGATTAACACGCGGCTGAATATCTCTGTTTCCTCCAGCCGTATCCCTTCCTTCCGCTCGTCAGAGAAAAGTCCCATGCTCTCCTCCCTCAAGGGTTTCTGCGTATCGTGCCGTCGGTTCCGCATCAAACCGGAGGCGGACGATGTAGTATCATCATACCATTGGAACACGCCTCCTTTATTTGCATAGCATAATTTTAATGACCGGGAGCCCCCGGCAACCTCAGGCCCCGAGCTTCTTCGCCTCGGAGAGCACCGCGTCGTAATCCGGCTGTTCCCCGATCTCCTTTACCATCTGCTTGTAGGCGAGCATGCCCTCCGCGTTCACGATGAACACCCCCCTGGCCAGGAGGCCTAACTCCTCGATGTACATGCCGTAACGCTGGCCGAACTCCCTGTCCTTGTAATCCGAGAGCATGGTTATGTTTTCAATCTTGAACGAATCGCAGAACCGTCGCTGTGCGAAGGGGAGGTCCATCGATATCGTCACCAGCTTCACCTTGAGCTTCTCCGCCTCTTCATTGAACCGCCTGGTCTGCAGCTCGCAGACGGGGGTGTCGAGGGATGGGACGACGCTGATGATGACAATCCCGCCCTTCAGGGAGTCGAGCTTGACCGGCTGCATGTCCCTGTCGATCGCGGTGAAATTCGGGGCGACATCGCCGACGCGGACATCCCGTCCCTGAAGCGTGACGGGCGTCCCCTTGAAAGTAACCACTCCTCTGCGTTCCATGAGCAACCTCCTCTGTTGAGTTGATGAATAGACTGTTTCATATCTTGCTGATATCGGGTTTTCCCCAGCCGCAGGCGGGGGAAAACCCGTTTAATTCCAGTTATGCAACAACGCTACTATACACCCCGCGGCACACGGTTTCCCGCGTCCGTGGAATTCAATCGTATAAGATACTGAAAGACCCGGCACGTTGCATCATTTTTTTTGTTTGATGATATGGCCCGACAGGCGCTTTCCAAGACCGATGATGGTGAGCACCGTCGGCCTGTCGAGCGATTCGGGAAAGACGCTCGCGTCACAGACGTACAGGCCCCTTGTGCCCGTCATCAGGTTTTTATCGAGCATCGTATCGATCCGCACGGTCCCGCTCGGATGCGTGCCCATGAGCGGCCTGGTGAAGATGCTCGACGAATCGGCCCCCGCTTTGAGGAGAATCCTTTTACAGAGCGCCTCGGCCTTCGAAAGTCGCGAGCGGTCGCCCGCCGTAAGCTGTTTGCTGATATATTTTGGGTACACCCCGCCCGAAATATCGTCCTTGAGCTTTATCATCACGCCCAGAATATTGCCCCAGCGCGGCCATTTGAGCGCGTGCCGCAGCCCCACGCGGACGGCCCCGAGCGGATACAGGAGCCACGGATCGATGAGCGTTGAAAGCATATAGCCGTCCTCGTCGTTTTCCCACGACCAGGTCATGGGGGGTTCCTTGCCGATCCCCCTGTCCTTAATGAAGCCATACACCATTACCGTGGTGTCCATCGTCATCCCCGCGCCCGCGTCCCCGAAGCCGGACTCCTGGAGAATGCGCGGACTACCGATGCCCCCCGCCGCGAGCACGACCGTCCCCGCGCGCACCGTAAAGGCTTTCATCCCCATGCGGCCCTCCACGCCGGCCGCCTGGCCTCCCTCCACGAGTACACGCTTCACCCGCGCGCCCGTAAGGAGCTCGAGCCCATATCCCGCGGCCTCGTCGACGTATTCGGCCGCGTTCCACTTCGCGCCGCAGCGACAGCCCAGCACGCACGAGGCAGTGCAGTCGAAATGCCCGCTTCGGGAGGGCTGCATGAATTTGGGCTGTGCGTACCACCGGTAGCCCAGATCGCCCGCCGCCTCGGCGATGCGCGTGGACGCCTTCCCCCGAAGATCGGCCGGCAGCGGTGCTATGGATAGCTCTTTCTCGGTCTCGAGCACCTCTTTATCGATGTCGATCTTGTATTTCCGTTTGAGCCAGGCCGGCGGCCTGGCCGCGCACCCGCAGTACATGCCGGTCGCGCCGCCGAGCATGAGGGGGCGTACGATCTGCAGCCCCTCCTTCGTAAACAGGAGGCTCATTCTGTCGGAATACATGAGCGCACCGACATAGGTGCCGTAATACGATCGATCGCGGTGGTCGAGGCCCCGCTCCAGGAGCATCACCTTTTTGCCCGCTTTCGCGAGCGCGCGCGCCGTCGTCGCGCCGCCGGGGCCGGAGCCCACCACTACCGCGTCCGCCGTAAACGAAAGCGTCTCTGCCATGGTATCGATCTCCCCTGTCCCGGAAACGGGCCCGGGCTTATCCCTGTTTCAGGGCGTACTTTCCCTTGATAAATCGATACATCGTGCCGAGCGCCGGATCGGTGGCGCCGCCGATATCGGTATCGATGAGGACATCTTTTCTGTACTGGTCGAACCAGTTGTACAGGCGGCGTGCCGCGTCCGCCTCGCCGACGGCCGCATGACAGATGGCGACGAGCTTGCGCATCTCGTCTAACGCGAAGAAGTTCCGCGCGTTGTTGATGATGATGATAAACGAACTGCCGTCGTCGGCCTCCTTGACGTCGATGGTGGTCTTGTTCGTGACGCCGCCGCCCTTGCGCATGGTGTCCACCGTCGCCATCTTCTTGCGCTCAGCGTGTTCCTTGGTCACCCGCATATTGTGTTTCAGCACCGCCGCCTGGCGGATAAGCGTGCGGATTCCATCGGCGTCGAGCCCTGCGGCCGCGGTGCGCAGTTCGGCAAGGAGCGCGCTTTCCGCACCGCTTGTTCCTTTAGACTTCGTGGAAGAGGGCGATTTTCCGGTACCCGTTTTAAGTCTCATCGCGGGCTTCTTCCCCCCTGCCGCGGTTTTCGCCTTCGTCACGGACTTTGCTTTTCCCGCCGCGGACTTCATCTTCCCCACGGGCTTTTTCGTCACAGCCGCCGGTCCGGTTTTCGGTGCCGACTTTGCTTTCGGCGTGGATTTCGTCTTCACCGCTGATTTTTTGGCCGCCTTCTTCGCGACACCCGCTTTCGCCGCTTTGCCGATTTTTACCGACTTTCTCATCGCTACCACCTTCCCTCTTGTTTTATTTCCGGATGATGAAAAACTCCGTGCGCCTGTTTTTCTTACGCCCCTCCTCGTTCGCGTTACTCGCGATCGGCTTTTCGGCGCCGAGGCCGAGCGCCGACAGGCGCTCCGGGCTTATGCCGTTCTTGATCATGTACTCCACAACCGCATCGGCCCGCCGCTCGGAGAGACGCTGGTTGTGGGCCTTCTCCCCGGTGGAATCGGTATGGCCCCTCACTTCGATTTTCATCGATGGGTTTCGCTTTAATATGGCGATGACCCTGTCGAGCACGTCGAGCGACTCCTTTTTGAGATACGCCCGGTCGATCTCGAAGTAGATGCTGTCCATCACGATGGTTTTGCCCTGCTCTATCCGTTCAAGTTGTATCGAGCGCTCGTCTTCACCGCGATTTACGACGATCTTTTTGGGGATAAATCCGTCCGACGTTGCCATCACCTCCACGCCGTCGGTGTCGGGGACCTCGATTTTTCCACCGGGCCCGCTCACCGCAACCTCCTTCGAATACACGAGCCGGTCCTTCTCCCACTTTTTGACGCTCACATGCGCACCGACCGGAGCGCCGCCCTCATCCGACACCGAAAGCTTCATGGTGCGCAGGGGAAGCGTTTTCTCCGCCTCGCGCTTTATCGGTTCTAGGGGCTCTTCCTTCTTTTCAGGATGCAGCGCGGCCTCGCCCCCGGGCGTATCGCCTCCCGGCCGGTAGTAGGCGCTCCCTCCCTTCACGGTGCGGGGGTAATACTCGGTGCCGACGGCATAGAGGTAGTTGCCGGCCGGGAGAAGCATGATGCCCCGCGAGGCAACGGGCTGGGACGGCGCTCCCGGGAACGGCGTGAGAAACTCCCAGAGCTTATCGTTGTTTGAAAACCGTATGGCCTTGAGCGCGGTGAAGGGAAGTTCGCGGCCTCCCACCTCACGCTGGACGGAATGCGCTATGTATATCTGGTCGCGTATCGTCACGAAATACGGCCCCGTCCGCTCGCCGAAATCGATATCGTGCAGCAGGCCGCCGCCCGAGGGATCGACCGAAACGATCCGCCTGTTCCCCACGGAGAAGATGATTTCGCGCTCGGTAAAGCCGGGATTCGACGTTATGAGCTCACCGTACTCCCTGGACCAGAGCACCCGGCCGCCGTCGAGGGACAGGCAGTAGAGCTTCGCGCCGGAGGCTATATACACATTTCCCTTGTACACAACGGGCGGGTAGATTACCGGCGGCTTTTCAATCACGGTCTCCCATACGATTTTCCCGCTGTCGGCGTACAGACAGAATACCGTAAAGCGGTCCTTGCCGAAATCCATGGACTGGGTCAGGACGTAGCGATCGTAGAAGGTGGGGAAGCCGCTGTAGCTCCCGATAGCGCTGTTGTTCCAGAGCGTCCTGCCGTTCCGGAGCTCGCGCGACATGAAGACATTCCTGGTTCCGTAGAGGATCGCCTCATCGGACACGAAGGGATCGGAGTAGATACCGTCGACCATCGCCCCCGAGCTCTTGCCGTAGTGCTCCTCGGGCATGCCCGTGCGGGCCCAGCGGACGGTGCCGCTGTTTTTATCTATCGCGTAGATCGCGTAGGAATCCGAGACGAAGAGTGTGTCTCCCTTCACCAGAGGGTACTTGATCTTCCCCGCCGGGCGGCGGGTCGGGTTAAATTGGGCGGCCACTTTAAGAAGGTCCAGCTTCCAGAGAAGTTTCCCCTCCTCTTCGTCGAGACAGTAGACATTTTTTTTAATATTGAGAAAGTACACCTTCCCGTCGGACACGATCGGATTGAACACCGCGGCCGGGGACTCGAAGAGCCATTTGAGATTGTTGTTTTTAACGACGATCTCGTCGTTGTTGCCGGTGAAGTAGATGTTCCCCTTGTAGATGGGCCAATCGGCGGCCAATAGCGCCGGCACATACCAGCACGCGCAGAGTAACACCAGAATGAACACCCAAGGCCCCACGCGAACCCCCGTGCCCCGTCGTTTCAGCACTTTAAGAACCTCCCTTCGGTTAATGCCGCCTTCACAAACGCTGATTTCCCCGCAACACGCAACAGCGGGCATGCCCAGCCGGCGGCCGTTTCGAAGTATGCGCCGCGGCGAGTGAATAATCCAGTATTTTTTTAATCGGATACAATCATCCTCCGCTACGACCCGCCCGGAGGATGCGGTGATCCCGCAGCGGCGCAGGAAACCGGCGGCCTGCGCGCAGCTCCGGTCGATCGCGTACTCAGAGGCCGTTCTTCAGTCCGGGGAGCGGAATTTCGAGGAGGGCTGTCGGGGTGCTCGACGAGCGTTTGGAGGAGAGGAAGGGCGCGCAAGCTCCATATCGTACACCATGCTAAGCGGGGCGTGGTCCGAGAAGCGCTCGTCTGTGTAAATCGAGGCCGAAACCATCTTCTTCCCAAGGCCCGGCGTGACGACCTGATAGTCGATCCGCCAGCCGACGTTCTTTTCGCGGGCGCGGCCGCGGTTCGACCACCAGGTATACTGGTCCGCCTCCAGGTTCACGACGCGGAAGGCGTCGACGAAGCCGGCACCTTCGAAGAGCTCGTCCATCCAGGCGCGCTCCTCCGGCAGGAAGCCCGAGTTCTTACGGTTCGACCGCCAGTTTTTAATGTCGATGATTTTATGGGCGATATTCCAGTCGCCGCACAGCATGTACTCGCGCCGCGAGCGGCGCATCGAGCGCAGCTGCACCATGAAGCGATCCAGAAAATCGAACTTGACCGCCTGCCGTTCCGGACCGCTCGAACCCGAGGGGAGATAGAGCGAAACCACGCTGAGCTTTCCGAACCGCGCCTCGAGGTAGCGCCCTTCCCCGGTCATCGTTTCCCAGCCGTCCCCCACGATCAGCCGGTCCGGCTCGGCTTTACAGAAAAGCGCGACCCCGCTGTAGCCTTTCTTGCGGGCATTGTTGAAATAGCAGTGGTATCCATCGGGATGGAACGCGCGTTTCTCCGACAGCTCGTCCGAAAGCCGGGTCTCCTGCAGGCAGAGGACGTCCGGCTTTTCCTTTCGCAGCCAGTCAAAAAAACCTTTTTCAATGGCAGAGCGCAGACCGTTGCAGTTCAGCGTGGTGATTTTCATCCGTCGTGTGCCTCCTCTATTCGCTCCCTGTTTCCCGAATATACTTGTTGCATATCTCGTGAATATCGACTTTCCCCCGCCGCAGGCGGGGGAAAGTCGGTTTAATTCTCGGTGATACAACAATTCTGATGAGGTAACTACGCCAGTCAAGCCGAATGCGGTATCCGTTCCTGCATGCATGAGCGTGCCCGCTCCCTGCCCTGAAAAACTATTGATTTTAATACAGCACCCGCCAATAGTGGAGGATGCGGAGCGAATCCGCGCCTTCCAGCAAGCCCGGAGAGTGCGTTATGATCGTCACCCACAAAAAGGATCCCGGAATCGTAAAGAAGTACGCCTCCGACGCGCGGAGAGTCATCATCGTCGGCTGTTCGGAGTGCGCCGCGGTCTGCCGCACCGGGGGATCGGAGCAGGTAAAGGAGATGGCGGAGATCTTCTCCGACCGCGAGGTGCTCGCCACCATCTCCATAGAGTCTCCGTGCGACAAGCGCGTTTCCGCGCGCGATTTCAAGCGCCTCGAAGAGGAGCTTTCCCGCGCCGACGCTCTCATAGCGCTTACCTGCGGAAGCGGCGCACAGGCGATCGCCGAAGTCACCGGCAAGCGGGTCGTCGCCGCGCTCGACACGGATTTCCTCGGGATGGTCGAACGGCTCGGCCGTTTTTTCGAGCGCTGCTCGCACTGCGGGGAGTGCCTGCTGAACGAGACCGCCATGCTCTGCCCCGTCACGCTGTGCCCCAAGGGCGTACGCAACGGACCCTGCGAGGGCATAAAGGGCTCGCGCTGCGAGGTGTACGAAGACCGCGACTGTGTCTGGTATACCATCTACCGCCGCCTCGAGGAGCGCGGCGAGCTCGACCTCTTCACCGTATATCATGAGCCGGTCGATTGGTCAGTGTGCCATTCGCCGCGGGAGGCGATATGGGAGCGCTCGTAACGGCAAAACTAACCTATCTCGCCTCGATCGAGTCGGCCGAAGCGGCACTCGCCGCCGGAGCCCGGGTGCCGGCGGGAACGGGACTGCTGCTTGGCGAATACGGCGCAATCGACCCGCTCGCAGTTTTCGGGAGCATCCGAAAGTCTTTTGATGGTCCGATTTTACTCGAGATACTCGCGAAGAATAAAAACCGCGACCTCATACGCACGAGTCTCATCTCATCCGCCGCCTGCGGCTTCGACGGCGCCCTTCTCGCCTCCGGGCTCTTCGGCGCCGGCGCAGGAATGGCCAAACCAGTCTACGATCTCGACCCCGCGCAGATGCTCAGGCTCGCCCTCGATCTGAAAAAAGACGGAATGCTCCCTTCGTCGTTTACCATCGCCGTCCGCTCCGCCGCGGGAGAGGGGCCGGCCGAACGCCGTGCCCGCTTTTATCTCGACGAGGGGGCCGACTACATCGCGCTGGAGGGCGCCGCCCCGGCGGTATTCGATCGGCAGACCCTGTTCATAGAACCGGTCGCGTAAGTATGAACCCGCTCGCGCCTAACGAACCGGGGAAAACCATCCTCGCAATGGGAAACGACGCGATAGTCCGCGGCGGCCTCGAGGCGGCGCTCGGCTATTTCAGCACCTATCCCGGCACCCCCGCCTCGGAGATCGGCGAAGGATACCTCTCGCTCAAGAAGGAGTTTCCGCACATCCATGCCGAATTCAGCGTCAACGAACACGTCGCCGCACACGGGGCGCAGGGCGCAAGCTGGGCCGGCATCCGCTCGATGGTCACCATGAAGCACGTCGGCATGAACGTTGCCGCCGAGGTGCTGCATTTCGCCGCCTACACGGGCGTCGGCGCGGGATTCGTCGTGGTCGTCGGCTCTGACCCCGGCGCCACAAGCTCCACGAGCGAACAGGACGACCGCTGGTACTCGCTCCACACGCACCTGCCTGTTCTCGAACCGGCGTCGATCCAGGAGGCCAAGGACTTTACCGCCCGCGCCTTTGAGCTCAGCGAGATCTACAATCTCCCGGTCATCGTCAACGCGCCGTCGAAGCTCTGCCACAATATCGGCTCGCTCCGTCTCGGCAAACTTCCTGAAGCCTTTCCGTTGAAAGGACGTTTCGAGCGAAACCCGGAACGCTATATCAATCTTTTCGCCGGCTCGGTCGCCAACCATCGGCGCGCCATGGAGGCCGTCGGACGACTCCAGGACGAGGTCCCCTCGCTCGGGCTCAACAGAGTGCTTCAGGGCGGCGGCCGGACCGGTTTCATTTCGTCGAGCGTCAATTATCTCTACCTGCTCGAAGCACTTTCGATCCTCGGCATCACCGACGCTCCGGTACTCAAGATAGCTCTGAGCTATCCGCTCAATCCCGGCGAGATCGCCGCATTCGTCGGGGACCTCGACCGCGTCTATATCGTCGAGGAGCTCGAGGGCTTCCTGGAGTTCCAGGCAAAACGCCTGCTCTACGACGCGGGCGTCCGCGTGCCCATAATCGGGAAAGACCTGTTCCCGTCCCACGGCGAGCTCGACGTAGACCTCATCGCCGAACGCCTGTCGGAAGAGCTGCGTGCGCCTCTTCCGAACCGCACGGTGCGCGCGGTAGAACTCTCAAAAAAACTCACGGCGGACCTGCCCCCCCGGCAGGGGTCCTTCTGTACTGGATGCCCGCACCGGGCCACGCTCTACTCCATTGTAAAAGCCACGGACCGTAAGGCCGTTTTCGCGGGCGACATCGGCTGTTACACGCTGTCGTGCCTTCCCCCCTTTCGCGCGTTCGACTGGGTGACCTGCATGAACTGCGGCGTCGGCATCGCCCAGGGCATGCTTCAGAAAATAGAGGGGGAGGATGTCATCGCCTACGTCGGCGACTCCACGTTTTTCCATTCGGGCATTCCCGGCCTCATCAACGCCGTTCAGCAGAACGCAAGCCTCGTGCTCATCATCCTCGACAATAAATGGGTGGCCATGACCGGCCACCAGCCCAGCCCCACCACCGACATCACCCTCGACGGCGCGAAGATGCGCCCGGTCGACATAAAGGGCCTTCTCAAATCGATCGGGGTATCGTATGTGCGCACCATCAAGCCGTTCAACGTAAAGGCCTCCATGACCGCCATAAAGGAAGCGATCCGCGTCGGGAAGGGAGTGCGCGTCCTCATCGCGGAGGAGGAATGCGCGCTCCAGTACGGCCGGCGGATCGCGCGCGCTTCGCAGGAATACGAGGTCTATTACCAGATCGACGAGGAGCGGTGCCGGAAGTGCAACGAATGCTA
>JADFDB010000063.1 GCA_018263175.1 Spirochaetota bacterium | reverse complement strand
GAGGCCATAATTGCTAAAAAGGAATTCCTCGATTCGCGGGGGAACCTCGGAGTCAAGCTCGCGGATATGGTACGCGCCTATGTGGTCTCCCTACGCCGCGGTGAGATATCTCTCACGACAAGCATCGGCAGGGGGCCCGTATCTCCCGAGCTTATCGAGACCGCGCGCATACACGGCATCCCGGTTGAGGGGACCGTGGTCTCAACCACCAACGGCGGCTACAGGATATCGATCTCCGGCATTGACTGCTTCTGCCCCTTTTCCCAGATCGACATCAAGTCGCCCTCCAAACCCGAAAGCCTTATCGGGAAAACCATGTCGTTCAAGGTTACCCAGGTAACCGAAAAAGGGCGCAACATCGTCCTTTCCCGGCGTGCGCTTATGGAGGAGACGCGCCAGATCAGGGAAAGTGAGCTTCGCGAAACGCTGAAGGTCGGCGACCTCGTTCGCGGGACCATCTCATCCAGGCAGAATTTCGGCCTGTTTGTCGATCTCGGCGGCGTCGAGGCGCTGGTGCCCAGAACGGAGGTTTCATGGAGCCGGTCCGCCGGCATGGATGGCTTCGCCGTCGGCGACGAGGTCAGGGCGGTTGTTCTTTCGATCGATTGGGAAAACCGCAGGCACAGCCTCAGCATCAGACAGGCGCTCCCCCACCCATGGGACAATATAGGCAAGTACGCGCCCGGCGCCGACATCAACGGCACCGTCACCAATATCATCAAAAGCGGAGCATTCGTCGAACTTGAGCCGGGGATAGAGGGTTTCCTGCCCATCTCGAAGATGAGCCTTACCCGCCGGGTGAACAAACCCGAGGACGCGGTTGCCATCGGCGTCGCCGTAAATGTGCGTATCATCGACATCGACACCGGCGAAAAAAAGATAACGCTCGAGCTGCTCACGGGCGAAGCCGATCCCTGGCAGGCCGACGAATCCTCCCTGTTGGATTCGTTCTTCAACGCGAGCGTTGAATCTGTTCGCTCCAACGGCGTTACCGCCCGGCTCTCCAACGGTATGCTCGGATTCATCCCCCGCGAAGAATGCGCACAGCCGCGCGGAACCGATCTGCAGAACGCGTATCCGGCAGGAAAAGACATCAAGGTCGTCATTAAATCGCTCGATAAAACAAACAGAAGGCTTACGTTGAGTGAATCGGGCGCCATTAAAAAAGAGGAACGTCAGGAATATGAAAAGTTCATGAAGAGCTCGTCATCTCCGGATGAAAGCTCTTCCTTCGGACGTCTCTTCAAGCAGAAATTCGATGAAATCCGGAAAAAGGAGGACTGATTCGCATCGATAATGATCAAGCTCAAAAACGGTTATGAGGTACCCTACAACCGTGACATCGACGCGTTTCTGAACACTCTGGCCCGATCCATCATCCGCGAATCGATTCATTCCCCCATGATCCCTCAGGATACTTCCGAGGATGTCAGGTATGAAGCGGTCCTCCGGGAGATTATGGACAACTGCATCTACGTAACCCACCAGATTTTCGAACTATACAAAAAGGACGAAAATGCCGGCAAGCTGCTCGCCACCGGCTTTTTATTCAATTTTGTGATTCTTTTATTCCAGACGATGGAAGGCTCCGGCATGCCCTCGGCCGGCACCACGGCGTCCGGCGCGGGCGATCCGGAAACAACTCATTGAACGGCGGTATCCTCGATCGAAATGCAGAACCTGCCCATTCGCGAAGAAAAAACCAGCCTGTTCGCGAGCGTCCTGTCGTTGACCGCCTGCGCTTTTTCCGGCGGATGAATGCATGCTTCGTCATCACAGCCCGTGAGCGCGTTTCCCGCGATGATGTTGGCCATTTCACCCATAAAATCATAGTCTATTTCCCCCTGCTCGCCCGCAGCCGCGCCCATGTGCTCCTTGAGGGATTCGAGCATCCTTCTCTCCATATAGAAGGATAATATTTTGTCGCCATGATACGACATCCTCATATCAACTCCCACCAGGTCGTCAGCGATGATGTCGCTCTCTTTTTTCAGGTAGAGCCTGCTGGCGAAAAAGAGCTTGAAAACCTTTCTTGCGGAACGCGCTATATCGTGGTCCAGTTTTTCCATTGACACTCCCCCGCCTGTGAATAATTTGATGTATCGAAGAACATGAATTCCGTACACTTTTCGCTTCCACGGACGGGAAAAGATGCTTCCCCGATTCTTCGCGAAAATTTCTTTGCTGTATATGCTATAATAATCGGTAATCTCACCACTACTTGATAAGCTTTTTACAAAATACGTTTGTCACTGCGAACGATGATGGCGTCGTGCCAAAAGCGGGAGATGATACATGACCAAGACCGTACTGTTCGATATTGACGGAACCATACTCAACTGCCATGGTGCCGGGCGCCTTTCGCTCGAACGTGCCTGTCGCGACGTTTTCGGCACCACAGGACGTATGACCGATATCGATTTTCAGGGCAAAACCGATCCACTCATCATATACGAATCACTGCTCCCCGTTGGATTTTCCCGCGAAACGATCGATTCCCGTCTCGGCGATCTTAGGGATGGCTATACCGGGTATCTTTCATCCCTGATCGACGAACACGAGGTCGTACTGCTCCCCGGGATCGTACCCCTGCTCCGGGAGCTTAACTCGATCGAGAGCGTCATCGTGGGTCTGTTGACGGGCAATTTTGAGCGAGGCGCCGCGATAAAGCTTTCGCGTTTCGATCTCGGCGGATATTTTTCATTCGGCGTTTTCGGGGACGATACCGCCGACCGCAATGAGATGCCGCCGATCGCGCGCGAAAAAATACGCGCTCTTTTCGGTCACGACATCGACTTCAGCGACATGGTCGTTATCGGCGACACGGTCCACGACGTGGAATGCGGCAAAAGGTCCGGCACCCGAACGATCGCCGTGGGCACGGGATGGGCCGCGCGCGAGGAGCTTCTGCGCCGAGGTCCCGACTACTACTTCGCCGATCTCGGAGAGACGGGCGAGGTGCTCGCCGCACTTACGGAAGCGCTCGGCCTTGAGCCCGTGGAACCCGCTACCTGAACATGCCCGCGAAATGACGATAAATCGCCCCGGCGTGATTCTCGTCCCGGCCCTCGGCGATTATTCTGAAAATCGGCTCGGTGTTCGACGCGCGCAGGTGAACCCACCCGCCCCCAAACGGCCCTTCCTTTATAAAATCGATCCTGAGCCCATCGATATCGTTGATGCGCTCTTTACCGAACTCATTGCGTATGCCCGAAATAATCGAAGCGGTATCGGAACCCGGCGCAAGGGCCACCTTCCCCTTCTTCATAATGTAGCGTGGAAGGTCCTCGACGATTTTTGAAACACTCTGCCCGCGCTCGGCCATCATTTCGAGAACGTATGAAATACCCGCGAGGCTGTCTCTTCCAAGATGCACCTCCGGGGCGATAACGCCGCCGTTGCCCTCTCCTCCGATCCTGGCCCCCGATTTTCGCATCTGTTCGACGACGTTTATCTCGCCGACTTTTGTCCGCGTAAAAAGCGCATCGTGCCGCTTAGCTATGTCCTCGATCGCACGCGTCGTCGAAAGGTTGACGACCACCCTCCCCGTCTTTTTCGAAAGCAGGTGCTCCGCCACCATTGCCAGCGTATATTCCTCGCCGATCGGGATCCCCCTTTCGTCGACTATCGCGAGCCTGTCGGCGTCGGGGTCCTGTGCGAAGCCTATGGCGGCTCCTGAGCATTTAACGCTCGCGCAGAGATCGCCAAGGTTCTCGGCGAGCGGCTCCGCGCCGCGCGGGAAGATGCCCGTAATTTCGCAATGAACCGGTACGATCTCGCACCCGAGGCGCGAGAGGAGGGTCTGCGTAATGATTGAACCCGCGCCGTTAACCGAATCCAGCGCGACCTTGAAGCGGCGTCGTGCTATCAGTCCTGAATCGACGGGCGCCAGCGCCTTCTCTATATGAATATCCGCGGCGTCCGTGCGGGAGAGTATCCTGCCCGTCGAATTCCATTTTTTCGATTTGTGCTCTTTTTCCATCAAGGCGAAGAAACGGTCGATTTCCTTCTGCCCCAGAAACGATCCCGATTTACCGACAAGCTTGAACGCGTTCCATTCGATTGGATTGTGCGAGGCCGAAACGACGATGCCCCCCGACGCGCCGAGATGCTCCACCATCACCTGCACGGTCGGCGTTGGCACGATTCCAAGATCCACCACGTCGCATCCATGCAGCGCGAGCACGGATTCGGTCATGCCGGCAATCGCCCCGCCGGTGCGCCTGCTGTCGCGTCCCACCACCACTGTCCCATACCGGCAGTACCGGGCGAAGGCCGCCGCCACATTCAGGATGAGCTCCGGACTGAGGCTTTCGCCGACGATGCCGCGAATGCCGGATACGCTCTTCATTAGCCCGTCTTGCATCGTCATCCCCGGCGGCTCCTGCGCGTTTTTTTACGCTTTACTCCTCCTGTTACCGCTGCGATCCCGAATTCGTCCTTTTGCCTTATCTGTACCGGCTGCGGCGCGAGGGGGATGCCGCCCTCGCCGAACTGACCGACCTCGGGGCGGAATTCCTGGCCAATTTTTTTAAATTCAACCTCTTCTTCAATCCTCTCCCTGACCTGCACCTTCATGAGAAACTCAATGATATCCTGCCGCATCCGTTCCAGCATTCCGTTAAAGGCCTCAAAAGCGCGCAGCTTGTACTCGACCAGCGGATTACGCTCGCTGTAACCCACCGCCCATATCCCATCCCGCAATTCATCCATTCCGAGAAGATGCTCGCGCCATTTTGTGTCTATTACCTGAAGCGAGATCATTCTTTCTACGGCCCGCATCGGCTCGGTACCGACCTCGTCCTCTTTCCTCCGGTAGTCCGCGAGCATATTCTCCTGGAGGGCGGCCACGAAGTCCCTGTATGAAAGCTTGTGGGGATTCACCTCGTCATAATCGATATCGAGCAGAAAGGTGCTTTTAAGCCATGACTTGAGAGCGTCGAGGTCCCAGTCCTCGGGATGCTTTCTCCCCTCTGAATAGATCTCGACCCCGATTTCGCATGTGCTCCGGATGTAGTTTCGGATGTTCTCCGATATGTCCTCCCCCTCGAGCAGATCGGCACGCTCGCGGTATATGTATTCCCGCTGGGCGTTCATCACGTCATCGTACTCGAGCAGGTGCTTCCGTATTTCGAAGTTGCGGCCTTCAACGCGTTTCTGTGCGTTCGCTATCGCCTTCGAAACCATGGTGCTTTCAATCTCCTGGCCTTCCTCCATGCCCAGCCGCTGCATAACCGCCGAAATCCTTTCCGAGCCGAAAATACGCATGAGGTCGTCCTCAAGGCAAAGGTAGAACCTTGATGAGCCAGGGTCACCCTGCCGACCGGACCGCCCGCGGAGCTGATTGTCGATGCGGCGCGATTCGTGCCGCTCGGTGCCGAGTATATGAAGCCCTCCCGCGCCGACGACCTTATTGTGGTTGTCGATCCACTCCTTCCCGGAGCGCAAAACATGCTCGGCCTTGCTCTTATCCTGGCCGATCATTCCGGCAGTCATGGCGCCGGCTTTGTCGGTTCTGCCTGCCAGTATGTCCAGCTTGAATTCGTTCCAGACCGCCGCGTCGTGAACGGGGACATGGCCCTCGAGGTCATCGACATACGAGCGCCTGCCGCCAAGCACGATGTCGGTACCACGGCCCGCCATGTTGGTTGCAATCGTCACGGCCGCCGGTCGCCCGGCCTCGGCCACAATCTGCGCTTCGTGTTCGTGGTACTTCGCGTTGAGGACATTATGCGGTATGCCCCGCTGGCGGAGCATGTTGGAGAGCTTCTCCGATTTCTCGATCGAGATTGTCCCAACCAGTACCGGCTGCGACTTCGCCCTGAGCTCCTCGATTTCCCCGACGATTGCGTTGAATTTTTCGCGTTCGGTGCGGTACACGCGATCGGGATAATCCCTTCGAATCATCGGTTCGTTGGTTGGTACGACGACCACGTCGAGCGAGTATATCTTCTTGAACTCAACCGCCTCGGTATCGGCCGTACCGGTCATACCCGCCAGTTTTTTATACATTCTGAAAAAGTTCTGAAATGTCACCGTCGCAAGCGTCTGGCTTTCGCGTGCGATCGTGACGTTTTCCTTCGCTTCGAGCGCCTGGTGCAGCCCGTCGGAATAGCGCCTCCCCGGCATCAGCCGCCCGGTGAACTCATCGACGATGACGACCTGCCCCTCCTTTACGATATAGTCGACGTCCCGCTGAAACAGCGTATGGGCCTTTAATGCCTGGTTGACATGGTGCACAAGCTCTATGTTCACGTTGTCGTAGAGGTTGTCGATTTTAAGCAGACGCTCAACGTGTTTGACTCCCTGTTCGGTGAGGAGCGCGGTGCGGTCTTTCTCGTTTACCTCGTAGTCTTCAGCCTCGATAAGGCTTGGTATAATTTTATTTACGAGATAGTACTTCTTGGTCGATTCATCCGTTGAGCCGGAGATGATGAGCGGCGTACGCGCCTCGTCGATAAGGATCGAGTCGACCTCGTCCACGATGCAGTAATTCAACACCCGCTGCACCTTGAGGCTTCCGTGCTCCACCATGTTGTCCCGCAGGTAATCGAATCCGAACTCGTTGTTGGTGCCGTAGGTGATGTCGCACCCATAGGCCTCCTGGCGCTCGCCGTGGTCCATGTCGTGCTGAATCACACCGACGCTGAGCCCGAGGTAGCGGTAGATCGGCGCCATCCATTCGGCGTCCCGGCGTGCAAGATAATCGTTGACGGTTACGACATGGGCGCCGAGGCCTCCCAGGGCATTCAGGTAGACGGGAAGCGTAGCGACCAGCGTTTTACCTTCACCCGTTTTCATCTCGGAGATTCTGCCCTGGTGAAGGACCGCGCCTCCCATCATCTGAACGTCGAAGTGACGCATGCCCAGCGTGCGGACCGAGGCCTCGCGGACGAGCGCGAAGGCCTCCGGAAGGATATCATCGAGGGATTCACCCTTGTCTATGCGGCCCCTGTATTCGGCGGTCTTTGCCCTCATCGCGTCATGCGATAGCGCCTTTATCCCCGGCTCGAGTTCGTTTATGCGGGCCACCAGAGGTCGGAGTTTTTTAATGTCGCGATCATGCTTCGTTCCGAAAAACACGCTAAGAATCTTATCAATCATAAGGAAGCTCCTGGGAGTGTTCGATTCGTCGGCGTTTCACCGCCGCAAGTTTATCAATGTACCGCGGACGCCGTTAATCCGGCCTCAATGCTTCAGCGCCGCGGATGGTACCGGTTTTTGAGTAGTGCCGTACCGATCCGCCGCGTCATTACCGAGAATAGGGTCGCGACGGGCCGCGAAGTTACAGGCCGAATAACAGGGCGATGCCGTAATTTCAACCATAATACCTATGGCACGTCATGGATTATCATGTCATCACGATTGATGACTTCTTCATAATAGGTCCCGCTCAGTATACCGCGTATTTCGCGGGTCCTTTTCCCTTTTATCATGTCCAGCTCGGCCGCGCTGTAATTGCTGATCCCCTTGCCTATGGTGGCTCCGTTCGGGTTCATAACGTCCACGGCGTCTCCCGGATTGAATTTGCCGCTGACCCCGATTATCCCCGAGGCGAGGAGCGATTTTTTACTTTCGACAAGGGCTCTGACCGCTCCTTCGTCGATCGTTATTTCCCCGGACGACTTCATATTGAAGGCGATCCATCTCTTGCGGCTCTGCATGTGATTTTTCCCGCCCTTAAAGAGGGTCCCGAGCTTTTCACCCCGCATAAGCGCCGGAAGCACCCCGGGTGTCCGGCCGTTCGCTATCATCATAAGCTCTCCGGATTTCATGATGATCTCGGCGGCCCCGATTTTTGTCGCCATGCCGCCCGTACCATGCGGGCTTCCCGCCCCGCCGGCCCGGCGTCTAAGGTCCTCGTCGATCGATCGAACTTCCTCGATCGGAAGTTCATCGCCCAGTTCCGAGTAAAAGCCATCCACGTCTGAAAGGATCACGAGAAGTCCCGCCTCGACAATGTTCGCGACATGCGCCGACAGGGTATCGTTATCGCCGAACCTGATCTCCTTGATCGCGACCGAGTCGTTTTCGTTGACGATCGGCACAACTCCCATCTCGATGAGCGCGTTGAAGGTATGGCGCGCGTTGAGAAAACGCCTGCGGTGCTTGACATCGTCCTCGGTCAGAAGAATCTGTCCGACCTCCCGGCCATGTTTGCGGAAGCATTTACGGTATTCGTCCATCAGAATGCTCTGGCCGACGGCCGCCATCGCCTGCTTTTCGGGAATACTGAGGTGTTCCCGTTTTTTCCCGAGCGCTCCCGAGCCCGCACTTATGGCCCCGGAGCTCACCACCACCACCTGGTATTTTTGTTCAATCAACTCGGCTATATCACCGACCAGGCGTTCGATGCGGCGCCGGGATATTTTAGCCTCTTCGGTGATAAGGGACGTGCCGATCTTCACGACTATTCGTTTAACGCCCCTGAGCATCCCCTTGCGCGGCATATCCTACTCCATCATCTCTTCTATAACGACTATCAGTTCGTCCAGATTCAGTCCGCTGATCGATGAAACGGCCAGGATCCTCTCTTTGTCGAAGAGAGCCCTTATCCGCAGTACCTCATCTTCATCCACAAGGTCCACCTTGCTCAACAGGACCGCGGACGGGCGTTCAAGCATTTCCTTGTTGTATGTCTCGAGCTCCGAACGCAGCAGCCGCAGCGTATAGACCGGATCATCGGCGGTAACGTCGATCAGGAACAGTATCACCCTCACGCGCTCGATATGCTGAAGAAAGGACAGGCCGAGGCCGAGGCCTCGGTGAGCGCCCTCAATGATGCCCGGAATGTCTGCAAGCCGTATACTCGTCCCGTCGGCCCGCTGCACGACCCCGAGGTTCGGGATGAGCGTGGTAAACGGGTAGTCCGCGATTTTTGGTTTTGCGTTGGTGAGTTTCGACAGCAGCGTTGATTTCCCGGCATTGGGAAGCCCTACAAGGCCTACGTCGGCTATCAGCTTGAGGTTAAGGCGTACGCGTTTCTCCATCCCGGGCATTCCCGGCTGGGCGAAGCGTGGAGTCTGGTTGGTCGGAGACTTGAAGAAGGCGTTTCCCTTCCCCCCGATCCCTCCGGACGCGAGCAGCATGGCGGGGCCTTCAACGGTAAGGTCAAAAATTATCTCACCCGTTTCTTCGTCATAGACCTCGGTACCCGGCGGAACCTTTAAAACAAGATCGGCGCCGTTCCTTCCGCTCCTGTTCTTTCCCATGCCCGTGTGTCCGTTTTCGGCCTTGTAAATTCTGTCTTTGAAATAATGCGAAAGGTTGTAATATGAATTCCGCGCCTCGATGTAAACATCCCCGCCCTTGCCGCCGTCTCCGCCGTCGGGCCCCCCCTTGGGAACGTATTTTTCCCGAAAGAAGGAGACCGCTCCGGCACCTCCCTTTCCCGCGCGAACATTTATCGATATTGAATCGGTGAATCTGGCCACATTGATTTCCGCTGTCGTTAAAATGATAAATCGCGTCCCGTGGAAACGCTCAACACAGCGCCTCTACGACACGCGATCTTTCCCTGTGTTATGTACGGGCGCAAAGCCATGCCCGAAACGGCTCCCTGCGGGCGTCAGGAGCTCCGTCAGGATGCCGGATATACGGAAACCTTCTTCCTCGTTTTGGTGACAAACTCGAACTTGATTACCCCGTCGATTGTCGCGAAGAGGGTATCATCACCGCCTTTGCCGACATTATTGCCCGGATGTATCTTCGTACCGCGCTGCCGCACGATAATCGTTCCGCTTTTAACCGCCTGACCGCCGAACCTTTTGACGCCCAGTCGTTTAGACTGTGAGTCCCTTCCGTTCCTTGTTGAACCGCCGCCTTTCTTGTGAGCCATATCGCACCTCTTTCACTGTTGTCTATAACCACCGCTTTACGCCGCGGCACCATGTCTACCGCATGATGATCTCGAGACTGCCGGGATATTCGTTTTCAATCTCCCCGAGTCCCGCAAGCATTGTATCTATGATAATCTCTACCGACCTTCTCCGGGATTCGGGAAGGCCCTCAAGCCGTATCCTCGTTTCGAGCAGACCCTCTCCCTGGATAACATCCTGCTGAACGCCGGCAACCTTTGTAATCCCGACAACCGCCGTCTGCGCAATCGCCGAAATAGCCGCGCACACAACATCCGTTCCCTTTACTCCCGCGCCCGAGTGCCCTTCGACCCTGAGCAGCAGTTCCCCGCTGCCGGCCGCTTCGCGCCCTGAATCCGGGCCGCGGTTTTCCAGGACAACCCGAACCACATTCCTACTGCAGTACGAGGTCCTGTATCTTAACCTGCAGATACCGGGGACGGAAACCCAATGTGCGGGTATAATTTTTTCTCCGCTTGAATTTTATCCCGCGGACCTTTTTACCATTGATTTCCTTAAGTATGGCGGCTGAAACCTTCACGTTGTTAAGGTACGGGCGGCCGACCAGTATTTTCTCGCCATCCACGAGCATGAGGACCTTCTCGATGGCGAGCTTATCGGTTTTACCCTGGAGGGTCCTGTCAACATTCAGCACCATGTCCTTTTCGACCTTATATTGCTTGCCGCCTATTTCAACTATCGCATACATTGTTTTCTTACCCTGTTATCCTTAAAATCATTCCTGCCGTGCCCGCATAACGATAAGGGGAGCTTCACTCCCCTTTACATGGGCCCACCTGGATTCGAACCAGGGACCCTCTGATTATGAGTCAGATGCTCTAACCGGCTGAGCTATGGGCCCCGAAGCGGGGACACAGTACAACAATACGGCATTTTGCGTCAACCAAATAATTATGTCATTTCACGCATTTTATGGCGATTATCAGACTTGTTCCATATCGTGCGGAGACCGGGTTACCCCGTCTGCTGCGGTAGAAAACCGGTTTACTACCGGGTTATGTAACAACTCTCGTACGATTTCACTGAACGCAGGTTCCGGGACATCCGGTCGACAATAACAAGCAAAATCCGCCATAATGGCGGTATCATCAATCACTCCGCCGGTTTTCCACCGCCGCCACGTAAGGAGAAAGCGAGCGCCCGGAACCGTAGTAAAAGCGATTTTCGTTGATTTCAATGGCATCATTGTACGCTTCCACCATCCCGACCACATGTACGATGGCTGCGATGACAAAAAGCAGTCCCGATACGATCAGCATGGATTTCCTTTCAGTACCCGATTCATCTCCTGTAAGCCCCGCGTACAAATAATAGCCCGACGCTGAATAGCCGAGCACCGAAAGCAGGCAGAACGATATTCCCTTGAGATCTTCCTTGAGGTAGATATGGCCGCCGCCGGGTATAATCAGAGACAGCATGCAGGCCAGGCGAGGATCTTTTTCCTGAGGCAACGCCTTCGTGTCCCTGCGCTCCTGGGCCTTTGTTCCCAGTTCATCGTAATACCGGGGTGCCGGGCGTTCCCGCTTTCCGGCGGCCTCCTCTACCGTAACCGCGTACAGCGAAGGGACAAGGTAGAATTGTGCCATGAATATGCCCAGGACGATTAGGGCAATCCTGCGTTTCCATCCCCCGAACGGGATAGCCGTACAGTCAACGTTCGTGTATCCTGCCTTCATTGTCCGCTCCAGTATATCGTATAAACGGCCTCAGGGACGCTATGACCCTTTGTGGGCGAATTCTACGTCCATCACCGGGCTGATTGCAAGAACTTTTCCGCTCGCGCTATAAAAACGAGACCCTGTTCCTTCCTGTCGCCTTCGATAAATACAGCGCCTTGTCGGCCCGCTCGATTAAGCCTTTATTGTCCTTATCGACGGCGGGCTTGAATTCCGTAACGCCGAGTGAAATCGTCACACTGAGCGGGCCATCGTTGGATTTCACGACAGCCTTCTCGACATTGATTCGGATTCTCTCGGCGACGATGATCGCGTCGTCACGCGTGGTTCCGGGAAGCACCACCGTAAATTCCTCACCCCCGTAGCGGGCGGCAATGTCGATCTGACGCACGTTCTGCATCACGATATTCGCCACGTTTTTCAATACCTCATCCCCGCAGGTGTGGCCGTGTTCATCGTTGAATTTTTTGAAGTGATCGATATCGAGCATGATGAGCGACAGCGGCGCCTTCTGGCGGACGGAGCGCTCCCTTTCCTCGATGAGCGCGGCCTGAAAATAATGGTGGATCTTCAGCCTCGTCATCATGTCCGTGGTCGCCATTTCATACAGATATGAGTTCTGAATGGCGATCCCGGCCAGCGAGGAGATGTTAAGCATATATTCCTTTTCCGACTCCGTAAAGGGCTGGCCGGTAATCCTTTCACCGAGGATGATGATGCCGTTCAACTTGCCTTTGCCCAGGAGCGGCACTACAAGCATCGGAAGTATCTTGTTAAGCGTGTCCATCACGGGGTCATCACCGAAAATCGCCGTGAGGTCCTCCATTGTGTAACAGCGCAGTTTTTGTTCCAGAAACGCGATCAGCCTTGAATCGACGGGTATTCCGTATTCCACCGTGTGATCAAGCTCGAAGCCCTTGTAGTTTCGGTGCAGGTGATACACATCGGAGCCTATGGTTTTTTTCAGGAAGATTCCCGCCTTGAACAACTGCATCTGCCCCATGCAGGTAAGCAGGATCGATTCGATGAGCGTGTTGTAATCGAGGGTCGAATTAAGGCCCTTGGCTATCTCGATGAGCTGTTTGAGATCGTAAATCTTCCGCTCGTATTGCTCGATCTCTATCGGCAGCTTGATTTCAACATCATACTCTTTATCATCTTTCATCCGGTCAGTACCAGGCACACCTTGATCGGGCCGGCGGTTCCGGCCCCGCGTCTTGAGGCGCTCGAATCAGCGCATCGCCAGCGCCTCCGCGGCGTTTATGCGCCCGTCATATATCGCCTTTCCCACTATACATCCCTTCAATCCGCGCGGCACGAGGGCCGCGAGGCGCCCTATATCCTCGATCGACGAAACGCCGCCGGAGGCAATCAGCGAAATGCCGGGTACCTCCGCGAGGATGTTTTCCATCGCCTCCACATTCGGACCCCCAAGCATTCCGTCGGTGGAGATATCGGTATAAATAATCTCCGCAAACCCCATATTTTTCAAGTCTTTAATCAAGTCGATCGCCTTAACTCCTGAAAGCTTCTTCCAGCCCCTGGTCGCCACCATGGAATCCCTCGCATCCACACCGACGATGATAAAACGACCATGGCGCTCTAAAAGGCCCCTCGCGTCCCCCTCCAGGGCGGCCGTGCCGAGTATAATCCTTTTGACCCCCGCGTTAAGATAGGTCTGCACCGCGTGGGAGTCACGAATGCCTCCTCCGATTTCTATCGGAATGTCGAGTGATTTCTGGATCATCAT
>JADFDB010000062.1 GCA_018263175.1 Spirochaetota bacterium | reverse complement strand
CGAACTCGTTGTCGTACCAGAAGTTGAGGTCGACCATCGTATAGTAGCGGTCACCGCGCTTCGACGTACGGTGGTGCGTAAACCTCGAGTCGTAAATCGTCGAGTGGGTGCTCCCGACGATGTCGGCGCTCACGAGCTGCTCGGCCGAATAGCGCATGATGTCGGGGTTCTTGCGCACGTACTCCCTGAATATATCGTGGATATGCTCGTTGTCGTAATCGCCGAGAAGCGAAACGTCGAGAATCACGATTGAGCCGGTCATGGTGGGCACGCGTATCGACGAGGCCTGCGAACCGATGCCGAGCTCGCGTATGTCGGGGATCACCTCGATCACCGCGTTGGCCGCGCCGGTCGAGGTCGGTATCATATTGTTCAGCGTGGAGCGCTTCTTCCTCGTGTCTTTCTCGCCGTCTTTCGGGAGCACGTCGAGTACGCTCTGGGAGTTCGTCGCCGCGTGCACCGTGGTGAGCGAATACGAAATGAAGCGCTCGCCGAAATGGTCCACCAGCGCCTTGATCGGCGGCGCGCAGCAGTTGGTGGTGCACGAGGCGTTCGAGATCACGCCGTGCTTCGCGGCGTCGTAGGCCGGAAAGTTCACGCCGCCCACCAGCGTCACCGCGTCGGCGGGCATCGGAGCGCCCTTCTTTTTAATTTTAAAGGGAGCGCTCAGCACCACCTTCTTTGCGTGGTTGAGGTGCCCCCGGAGGGAGTTTTCGTCGTTCACCGTCGGATCGGTGTTCTTTCCGGTCGTATCGAACACCACCTCGACGCCGTTCTCCGACCAGGGCACCGCGCCCGGCGTACGGTGCGCGGCATCCGAAAGCCAGACGACCCTCACGCCGTTCAGAAACAGCTCGCCGTTTTTCACCTCTACGGCGCTCTTCCCGAGGAAGCCCCCGGCAAAGCGCGAATAGGGCCCGTAGGTGGAATCATACTCGAGGTAGGTCGCGAGGTCCTCTATCCCCTGGCCCGTCTTTCTGCCCGTCGCGATAACGATTGCGTCCTGCTCCTTCCGGGCCGAGAGGAGCCATACCAGAAGCTTGCCGATACGACCGATACCGAAAACGCCGACCGGCGCCTTTGCCGACAGTACACCGCTCATACGGAACCTCCATAGACCACAGCTTTTTTATAGATATGGAAGGAAGGGCTCCCACCCTTTTTACAATCTTTTTTTGACCGTTGCGTGAAAGCCGGCATACACGTGCCCGGTCGAGCCGTCGATGGTCAGAAAATCGCCCTCGGCTATCGCGAAGCGGCCCCTTCCCTGCGCCTCGAGATTCACCACGGCCCGGTTGGCATCCTCGTCGATCCTCATAGCGCTGAAGTCGCTCACGCCGGACTTCTCGAGCCTTCGCATCTGCAATACGGCGTGCGAGGTCATGCCGCCGATGCAGGTCAGAATCCCCTCCGATTTCTTTATGCCTATTACGTCCTCGGGGTTCGTCTCCGGCCTCACCAGTATGATCTTGTCGCCGTGGTGGCGCTTGCGCACGATGTCGATCCGGTCGATGTCGAAGACCGCGCGTCCGCAGACCGCGCCGCCGGAGGCGGCAAGCCCCTTGCCGAGCAGGTGCTCCTGGAGCTCCGTCGGCCCCTCCTCGAGCTCGTCCGTCTCGAAGATATGGTTGGTTATGCCGCGTATCTGGAGGATGTAGAGCGTGTCGTTCTCGAGCGTAAACTCGATCTCCACCTCGTTGCCCCATCGCTCGCGGATGCGCTTCACGGCTTCGTACACCTTGCGGTACTGCTCGGGATAGCTCCGCTCCATGGACGAGAAGGGGCTCGATGCCGTGTAGGTCGAGCGCTGTTCCTCGCTGATCGGGAAGACCCGGGCCACGCCGCTTACGATGTCATGGCCCTGGGCGCGAGTTTTGTACTCGCCGAAGAGCCCGATGTTTTCGTAGCCCAGGTAATGGCTGTGCACCACGCCCGTGATGGAATTGGGCGAGTTGTTTCCGAAGACCATCCGCTGCACGATTACGGCCGTGCCCCACTCGTCCGACATGTTGACGAACTGCCGGTAGGTGCGCGCCACGGGCGAGTTCCACGACTGGTACACCGCCACGATTGCGTGATAGAGCTGCTCGTAGTGGTCCTTGGGCACCGAAAATCCGGCACGGTTTATCGCATAACGGTATTTTTTGGTGAGTATCTCCATCTGCCTGCCCGTGAGCTTTTCCTTGAGGTCGACCGCGGCCTCCTCCTTGGCCTGGGTCATCAGGCGCTCGTAGAGCGCGCGGTCCATGCCGTAATAGGAGAGGGCAAAGTCGTGGATGAGCCTGCGGTAGCAGTCGTAGGCGAACCAGGGGTCCTGCCGCGCGTAATAGTCGATGACGTCCTGGGTGATGCCGACGTTCGTGATGGTGTCCATCACGCCCGGCATCGAGAAGACCGCGCCGCTTCGCACCGACAGCAGCACCGGGTTCGAAGGATTGCCGAATCGCCCGTCGGTGAGCCTGTCCACGTACTGCCTGAGCAGGAAGATGATCTTGCGCTGGAAGCGCGGGTTGCGCACGTCGCCCTCGCGCAGGCGCTTGTAGAGCTCGGCCGAGATCACGATCCCCTCGGGCACGTTTACGCCGTCCATGTTCGCCGCGATCACGAGGCCCTGCGCCTTGCCCCCGGCAAGCCACAGCGGCACGAAGAGCTCGGTGTCGGGATGCCTTCCGGGGTACCTGCCGATCGCAAAGAAGATATCGCCCTTGGAGCACCGCAAATCGCACTCGTTGAGGCACACCGAGTCCTCGCCGCGTTCGAGGGCCTGGTCCGTGCGCTCGCGCAGCCGGATGAGCACCCTGTCGAAGAGCTGGAGCAGCGGCGAGAGCATGATCTGGCTCCGCAGAAAGCGGTCGGCGATCACGTCGGCACTCCCGCGGCTTTCGCTCGGCAGATAGTCCTCGACGATGCGGTCGGCACCGATGTTGTTTATGATCGCCGTGCAAACATACTTGTACATCTCGTTAAAGTGGTCCGACACCTCGCCGTGGATCGTGAACAGGCTCGTAACGATGTCCCTGAACCGGGACACCCCGAGGCTCGGCGAGTCCATGAGGCTGAGCACCGAGCGCATCTCCTGGTTGGAGAGGCCGTCGATCTCGAAGGTCCTGCCAAAAAGACGCATAACGCGGCGCGTCTCCTCGAAGTCGAGCGGCCCGGCCGAGAAGACGGTGGATGCCTCGAGCAGCGACTCGAAGAAACGCTCACGTATGAGGTTGCAGTGGAAAAAGACCTTGAGCGTGTCGAACTTCTTCTCCTTGTACGAGCCGTACATGGAAGGGATACCGAAGGCGATATGCCGCTTGAACTCTATGGTGTCCAGCGGCTCGAACACCTCGCCCGAAAGGAGGATGTCCCGCTTCAGGGAGTACTGCAGATCGAGGAGCGCCCCGAGCGCGGCGAAGGCGTCGTCCCCGCGCAGTTTTTCGAAGAGGCCCCCTGGCGGCGCGAAGAGGCCCTCGCGCGCGTACGCCTCGAGCTTCTCGATGTCGCGCACGTCCGAGAAATTGTACTTGTCGAAGATCATCCGGTAGACGTGCAGGAAGGTGATGAACTTTTCGATATTGACCCTCGAGATGTCGAGAAAGCGCACGTTCTCGAACATACGGCGGAACTCCTCGTCGGAGATGTCGTAGAGGAACTTCCAGATCTTCGTCTTCGAGGTGTCGATGTCGAACATGTTCTTGATGAAGTGCAGCATCTTGGTCATCTCGGCGGGAAAACGCGCGTCGAAGTATTCCTCGAAACAACCGAGGGTATCCTCCCTCTCCGCGTCGGACACCCCCGCCGGCGCCTCGGAGGCGGCGAAATCCATGAAGGGCTTTTTCCCCACGGCGCCTAGGAAGTCCCAGAAGTGCCCGTCGAGAGCGCCGCCAAAATGCCGGCGCGCGGCCTCGTAGAGCGCCTGTGCCGCCGGCTCGTTGTCGAGATTGATAAGGCGGTAGACGCGCGGAAGTTTGTCGTACACCTCGGCCGGCACCAGGCCCTCGAGGAGCTTCTGCTCGCCGGTCATCCAGAACTCCATGATGCGCTGTATGAGGAGCACCGTGCGGCTCGACGACTCCACGTGCACCTGTTTTCTGAGAAAGTGCACCAGGTCGTTCATCAGGTGACTGGTGTCGATCTTCTCGGTGAAGGCGCGGATGTCGCCCGTCGCCCCGATATCGTGATAAAAGGCGGGGAAGACCGCGGCGAGCGAGGTGATGAGATGAAACACGTCCCGGTAATCGCTGTTTAAGAGCTGCGAGATGTCGCGCTGGAAGACGTCGGTGTCCTTGAGGAAAACGCCGCCGAGCTTGAGGTTGACGATGAGCCCGGCGGCCAGCTTCTTCATGACGGGCGGGTCGATCTCGATGAGCCGCATCCAGGTGCGGATGTTCTCCAGGTGGCTTGAGTTTACGATGACCGACCAGTCCGAGGCGATGCCGGAGAACTCGGGAAAGCGAAAGCGCGACTGGATGAGGATGTCCACGAAGTGGTCGATGAGCGAGACCCTTCCCGATTCGACGACCGTTTTCCCGATCGTGTAGATGGTCGAGAAGGCCGAGTAATAATTGCCGTCGGTTTCGACCTCGCGCAGCAACAGCGGCATGACCAGGTCGACGACGTTTTTGAGGAGCGAGCCCCTGCCCGTTCCGTCCAGCGCGCCGCATACCGAGGCGACGCTGCGCGAGATGTACAACTGGAGGTCTCGGTCGTCGCCCTCCTGTGCCTTGCGTATGAGGAAGGCGAGGAGCGCGAGGATGCCCTCATCGTCCGAAATCGCCGCGCGCTCCACGAGGTTTTTACCGGCCAGGCAGATGCGCTCCCACGTTCGCGTGTTGCGCGAAAAATCGGCGACGGCCGCTATGCGCGCAAAGCGCTCCGCTGCGCCTGCGGTGCCGGCGTCTTCGAGCGCGGCCAGATCCTCCCGCTTTCTGGGCTCGGACACCGTTTCGAGGAGCTCGAAGAGCTCCGCCGTTCCGGCATCCGGTCCCAGTGCGACGCGAAGCGCTTCGATCTCGTCTTCCCGCGCCGAGACTGAACGCTCCGCATGAAGGGCCAACTGCTCCAGGAGCAGGCCGTTTATTGAGCCAAGAATATCGGCATGGGTGCCGGCATCCCCGGCAAGCATGCCCCCCACCAGGGCGACCCGTTCGTTGACCCCCTCGAAATAGAAGCCGTCGGCGCTCTCGCTTTCCATGAGCAGAAGGTAGTCGCGGGCAAACTCGTGGAAACGGACCGCGAGCGGCTCGAGCTCCGCGCTCCCCCCGGCCATGGACGTAAGCACGAAGAGGTAGCGGTCGAAGAAGGTCTCGCCGGCGCGCAGGGTCGAGCCCTTTTTCCTCACCGTGGCCTCGCGCAGATAATGGAAGAGGATCGGCAGTACCGAATCGGCGTGGGAGTACAGATCGTGGATATGGTCGAACAGGTAGGAGCGGATGCCCGCCACCACGTGCTTCCAGTCAATATTGGGGTGCGACATCTCCGCGATCAGGCTTTCAACCCTCGCGCAGGCGCCGGCCCTTCCCTCGATCGGGGCCAGGAGGTTCCGCAGATCGTACGCGTCGAGCTCGACCATCATACCGCCCTTCCGGCCGCTTCGGCCGGTCATTCAGCAACGGTGCCCATGCCGCACCGGAAAATCCCGGGCCGCCGAAACGGCCGCCGCGGGCCATGGGCCTAACGCATTATCCGTATTGTTATAATATAATAAATATTTACAAACCGTGGCCGTTGTGTCAACGACAAGACGCCACGAAAAAAACAAAAAAAGGAGGACGGGGGTCCTCCTCGAGGGGGAATGGGGTATAGACCTGGCTTGAGTAAGGCCGTTTTACATCAGATAGTTTTCGAGGTGCGCGAACTTCTTCCTTATCTTCTTCATGGCCCTTGACTCGATCTGCCGCACCGTCTCGGCGGAGATGCCGAATTCGGCCCCCACCTCCTTCAACGTGACCTGCCTTTCGTCGTCGAAGCCGAAGCGCATCCGCAAAATCCGCTTCTCGCTGTCCATGAGCGAGGACATCGCCTCCTCGAGCTCTTCGCGAAGCTCCTTGCGGTAGATGCCCGTGTCGGGTGACTGGTACTTTTCGTCGCTGACAACCTCGTAGAGGTTGAACTCGTCGTTGTTGAGCGGGTGCTCGAGCGATACCGTCGGCTGAAACACCTCGATGATGTCGACCACCGTGTTCTCGTCGACGCCGAGTATATCGGCGATCTCCCTGGTCGACGGCTCCTTGCCGAGGTCGTTCGTCAGCGACTCCTGGGCCCGCCGGATCTTCTTGAAGAGGTCGCCCTTGCGGATGGGTATGCGGATGGTGCGGCTCCGCTTGGCGATGAAGCGCGTGATGTAGTGCTTGATCCAGTAGGATGCGTAGGTCGAAAAGCGGCATCCCATCTTGTAATCGAACTTCTCGGCGGCCCGGATAAGGCCGAGGTTCCCCTCCTGCACGAGGTCGATGAGCGAGGGTTCCATGCTGGTGTAGTTCTTCGCGATCTTCACGACCAGGCGAAGATTGGCGTTAATGAGCCGCTCCCTGGCGCGCTCGTCGCCTTCGCTTATGGCCCTGGCAAGCTCGACTTCCTCTTCGGCCGTCAGGAGCTTGACCGCGTTGATCGCGTGGAAATACTGGTTGATGCTGATTTCATCATAGCCTTCGTACGCCCTCATAAATCCCTCCTTCCGCAGGGATACTGACCATTAATAAGCACTAATCGTTCCAGAAGGACCGATACCCGAATATTATTAATAAATACTGAACTCACGAACGCCAGGCATACAACATTCCGGGGAGGGCGCATAAATGTCGATTTTTCCAGTAAAAACAGCGTTTTTTCAGGCTTTTTTCGCGAATCGGCCACGGAACACGCTGTTAAGCGGTCAATCCTGTGCGGTGGATGGCCCGGCAGGTCGAGTAGGGCCATTTGTGTATCGTGGCGGGCGCACTACCGCAGGCAAAAAAGGATACATGTGTATAATATTTATACATAATAACGCCACAGGTGTATAATAATTACACCCGTGGTTCCTTCTTGATCGGGGTAGTGCGGGAGATTCGAGCTACTTGATGTTGTATTTCTTTTTGAATTTATCCACGCGTCCCGTGCTGTCCAGGATCTTGTGCTGTTTGGTATAGAACGGATGGCACGCGGAACAGATTTCCACACGGAGGTCTTTAGCCGTGGAGCGCGTCTTTATTTCGTTGCCGCACGCGCACTTGACGACGGTTTCCTTATATTCGGGATGAATGTTCGGCTTCATTGCGGTCTCCTCATCATGTATTCATCGCCTTGAAGAACGCCTTGTTGTTCTTCGTGGCCTTCATTTTTTCGACCAACAGCTCCATCGCCTCGGTCGGGCTCATCGCCGAGATGACTTTGCGCAGTATCCATAGCTTGTTAAGCTCCTCCTCGTCAAGCAGTAATTCCTCTTTGCGCGTTCCCGATTTGTTGATGTCGATGGCCGGGAATATGCGCCGGTCGGAGAGCTTGCGGTCCAGATGCAGCTCGGAGTTGCCCGTTCCCTTGAACTCCTCGAAGATGACCTCGTCCATGCGGCTTCCGGTGTCGACGAGCGCCGTGGCGAGGATGGTGAGGCTTCCGCCCTCCTCGATATTGCGCGCCGCGCCGAAGAAGCGCTTGGGCTTGTGCAGGGCATTGGAGTCCACGCCGCCCGAGAGAATCTTGCCGCTGGTCGGCACCACCTGGTTGTACGCGCGCGCCAGGCGCGTGATGGAGTCGAGCAGGATGACGACGTCCTTCTTGTGCTCCACGAGCCGCTTGGCCTTCTCGAGCACCATCTCGGTCACCTGTACGTGGCGCGAGGCGGGCTCGTCGAAGGTGGAGGAAATCACCTCGCCGTTCACCGTGCGCTGCATGTCGGTCACCTCTTCGGGACGCTCGTCGATAAGCAGTACGATCAAAAATATTTCGGGATGATTGGTCGTGATGGAGTTGGCGATCTTCTGCAAGAGTACGGTTTTACCGGTCCTCGGCGGGGCGACGATCAGCGCGCGCTGCCCCTTGCCGAAGGGCGTCATGATGTTGACGATGCGCATGTCCACGTTTTCCGACGCGGTCTCCATCACGATGCGCTCCTCCGGATAGAGCGGCGTGAGGTTGTCGAAGAGCGTGCGGCTCTGCAGGCGGTCCGGGTCCTCGAAGTTGACGGCCTCGACCCGGAGCAGCGCGAAGAAGCGCTCGTTGTCCTTGGGGGGCCGAATCTGGCCCGTGACGGTGTCGCCGGTGCGCAGGCCGAAAAGGCGTATCTGCGACGGGGAGACGTAGATGTCGTCGGGCCCGGGCAGGTAGTTGTAGTTCGGGGAGCGCAGAAAGCCGTAGCCGTCGCTCAGTATTTCGAGCACCCCGCTCGAGAAGATGAGACCGTTGCGCTCGGTCTGGGCCTTGAGCAGCTCGAAGATCATGTCCTGCTTCTTGAGGCCGGAGACGCCCTCCACTCCCATGGTGCGCGAAAGTGTCAGAAGCTCATTGATCGTCTTGGATTTCAGGTCGGAGAGGTCCAGCCTGTTCTCGGGCTGAAGATTGCGCCGCGGGGGTGCCGGTGCAGCGCTCTCACCGCCGTTTTCTCCAGCCGGGCCGGGAGGCGCAGAACCGTTCTTTTTTTCTTCGTCCGAACCGGCGGCATACCTGCCCTCAGGCCTGGAAGTCCCGTTTACTCGTGCCATAATTCACCTTTGTTGTTATTAAGAGTCTCTCGTGTTCCGTCACACAGGATTGTCGATGGTACTGCCGCTCTGCAATAATGCCGTACGGCGGGAGGGCACATGAACAGTGTGCCGCACTATACTCGATTCGCTAATGGTCGAAGATTGTGTTTCTTCTCAGGATGAGCGTTCGCCAAATTTGTGCTGTTTATTGTCAGATACCGTACGGTAAACCGCTTATATAAGACATTCCGCCGCGCCGGCGACACACGCCACTCCCACACCGGCTGAAAGATCAAACGCTTTTTATACGACCGTGAGGCAAGGAGGTTACGGTGAACTGCCCTACTCTATGTACAATATAGTTCGCCGCCGATTTTCGTCAACAAAAATATTCACTTTTTGGACCCGCGCCTGGCCGCCCCTTTGTCGACTATCCCGAGCTTTTTCATGCGTGCCGTGAGCGCCGCGCGCGACACGCCGAGGTCTAAAGCCGCCTTTTTGGCGTCGCCGCCGCGGCCGATGACGGCGTTCACGATGGCCGTCCGCTCCGCCGCTTCGAGCGCCTGCGCGAGCGTCTGTTTTTTCTTTCCGTGGGCGGCCTTCCCTCCGGCCGGCGCGGTGTTGAGTTCCCTGCCGCAATAGATGAGATAGCCCACGTTTTTGCCGCCGCTCTGAAACGGCACCTTTTCATAATAGATGTGCATATCCCTGTTGTAAAAATAGGGTTCATTGCTCCCGTCGGAGCGGGTATGGACCTCGTTTTTATCGGCATCGCCGAGCGACTTCTCGACGAAGGCCGTGTCGACCTCGCGCTTCAGCGCGGTCTCGTAGAGCTCCTCGAAATGGCTGTTGTAGAAGATCGTGCCGCCGCGCTCGTTCAGGGCGTACAGCGCCCTGGGGATGTGCTCCAGGATGAGGTAGATCATCCATTCCATCGCCTGCTTCTCGCGGTCACCGGCGGCGTCAGCGGCGATCGACTCGGCCCCGCGCGGCGACTCGCAGGCGGCAAGAAGCTGGAGGCGCGTCCAGTTGCCCTGTATCTCGCCGAAGAGGTTGATGGTGACGAACTCGCGGATCTCGGCGACGTAGGGGAGCACTTCGTCGATCGGCATTTTACGGGCGAGGCCCGTAATGAACGTGTCGATCGAGCGGCCGGCGGCGCGCTCGATATCGCTGAGCTCGGCGACGACGTCGTCCTTTTTTAATATACCGAGCAATATGCCGCGATGGGAGACCACGGGGATGATCGGGAGGTTGTTCATGTAAAAAATCCTCACCACGTCCTCGGGCTTTTTGGCCTCGGGGTCGTAGGGGTTCTCTCGGAATTCCCTCAGATCGCCCTTCGCTTCCTCCCGCTTCTCCGTCATCGGTCTATATCCCCAGTACGTCGAACATCGAGTAGAGCCCGGGCTTCCGCCCGGCAATGTACTCGAGGGCCCGCACGGCCCCGCGCGCGAGGATGTCGCGGCTGGCGGCCCGATGGGTGAGCTCCACGCGCTCGCCCATTCCGACGAAGTAGACCGTGTGCTCGCCCACGATGTCGCCGCCGCGCATAACCTGTACGCCGATCTCGTTCGAAGCGCGCTCGCCCACGATGCCGCTGCGGTCGTAGGTTTCGCCCGCCGCGGCCAGGTGGCCCGACGAGCCCTTCACCACCTCGATGAGGCGCCTGGCGGTGCCCGACGGGGCGTCCTTCTTGAAGCGATGGTGCGCCTCGAAGACCTCCACGTCGAAATCTTCGCCGAGCACGCGCGCCGCCATCTCGGTGAGACGAAAGAGCAGATTGACGCCGACCGACATGTTGGGCGAAACGAGCAGTGGAATGGAGCGCGCGGCCTCGTCGAAGCGGCGGCGCTGATCGAGCGAGAAGCCCGTGGTCCCGACCACGAGCGGTTTCCCCAGGGCGACGGCCAGCGGAAGGAGCTGCATGGTGGCCCCCGGCGCGGAGAAGTCGATGACGCCGTCCACGCGCGAAAGATCCGCCTCGTTGATCGCGGAGACCGTTACGCCCGTGTTCCCGCCGTGAAGCAGGGAGCCGACGTCGCCGCCGATGCAGGGCGCGGAGGGCGCGTCGAAGGCGGCCGCCAGCGCGTGATCCCGCTCCACGAGAACGCGCATAACGGCCATTCCCATCCTGCCCGAAACCCCGCAGAGGCCGGCTTTCACAGCTTCACCCCGTAGTCGAGAAGTGCCCGGCGCAGCCTGGCCCGGTGATCGTCGGAGAGCGGGACCAGCGGCAGCCGGATGTCGCCGGCGCAGCGTCCCATCATCTCCATCGCCGCCTTGACCGGTATGGGGTTGGTCTCGTAGAACATGGCACGGCAGAGCGGCAGAACTTTATAGAAGAGCTTTCTTGACTCGTCGAGCCTGCCTTCGCCGAAGAGGGTCACGATTTTCTTCATGTCGGCGGGCAGTACGTTGGAGAGGACCGATATAACGCCCTTGCCGCCGACGGCGAGCACGGGCAGGAGCAGATTATCGTCGCCCGAGAGCAGGGTGAGGCGGTCGCCGCAGAGCTCGATAACGCGCATCATCTGCGCGAGGTCGCCGGTGGCCTCCTTGATGGCGACGATGTTGGGCGCGCGGTCCAACAGCTCGAGGATGCTTTCGGGCAGGAAGTTGATGCCCGTGCGGCCCGGTATGTTATACAGGACGGCCGGGATGGAGATGGACTTCGCAATGGTTTCGAAGTGGGCGACGAGTCCCCGCTGGGGCGGCTTGTTGTAATAGGGATTGACCAGGAGCACGCCGTCCACGCCGTATTCCTGGGCGGCCTGCGAGAGGTGCACCGCCTCGCGCGTGGCGTTGGAGCCGGTGCCGGCGATGACTTTTATCCTTTTATTGATCAGCGCGACCACGCGCTTCACGTATTCCTTGTGCTCCTCGAACGAGAGCGTGGGCGATTCGCCGGTGGTTCCGACCGGCACCACGCCGTCCACTCCGCCCCGTACCTGCGCCTCTATGATCGTCTCGAGCGCCGCATAATCTATTCTGTCGTCCCTGAACGGCGTTACGAGCGCCGTATACACACCCTCGAACATGACCGAATCACCTCTGTTTTATCGCATGGCGTCGTGCGCTATTCAGCGCTTTCGCTCTTCCGCCAACTGATTGAGCCGCTCCTCGAAATACTGCCGGTCGAATGCCTTGTCCTTGAAATCATCTTCAAAAAGGAAGAGTATGAGTACGCGCTCGGCCTTCAGATAATCGACCGATACCGGATAGGCGTACACCTTGATGAAATCCCCCCCCGTCTGTATGATGAGCTTGACGATTTCGCCTTTTTTGAGCGGAGCTTCCTCCCTCCCGGCGTCCTGTTTCATTGTGTACTGGGCGCTCTCGTATGCCTTGAAGCCTTCAATTTGCTCGTCTTTTATAAAGGATGAGCACGAGCAGATAAACACGAGAGCGGCGACCGCCCATTTTTTCATCGATGACCTCGCTGCCGGCTGAATTCACGCCCTGACGCGGGAGCGCCGGCAGTGCGCCTTCCCGCAGCCTTCATTGGTAGTGAAAATCGGCCGGCATTGTCAAGGATTTATTTGTGATAGGCGATTCCCTCGCACGAGGCTATGTGCCTGCCGGCGCTGCCGCGTACGTCGATCTTCCACACGCTGACCTTCTTGCCGATGTTGACGGGCACGGCCTCGGCCACGATCTTTTCGCCGTCGAGCGCGCCCGCGAGATAGCTTATGGAGAAATGCATGGCCAGTGCCTTCGAGCCCATGGTGTTGCAGGCCACCGCGAAGGCCTGGTCGGCCACCGCGTGGACGGTTATGCCGTGCGCGCGCTCGGCGGCGTTGAGGTACTCGGGCATAACGGTGAGCGAACAGCGCGCGTACGACTCCCGCGCCTCCTCCACAATGATGCCGAGGAAGGTCGCCATGGGGTCGCGCCCCACGACCTCGCGCGCGTACTCGACCGGATTGCTGATAAGCTCCGCCATCGCCGCCTCCCTACAGCGCGAAGAGCTCGCGGATGTCGTGTTTCGGCACCACGAGCTCGCCCTTTTCGTCGAGGATATTGTTGCGGTACTTCGGAACGCTTATGACCTCCTGCGTCTCGATGTGCCGGGCCGTACCCAGCGACTTTATCTTCACGAGCAGGTCCTTGAAACTCTGGTAATTGTCGGTGATGAGCTCGACCATGAAGCTGTGAACGCCCTGCACGTGCAGGATGCTGTAGACGATCGGAACGCTCTCGAGCAGGGCCAGCAGTTCGGCGTCCCTGACCGGGTTGTCGATCATCATGAACATGTGGTTGCGGTCGCGAATCTCGCCGTAGTTCTTGAGGTTAAAGTCCTCTTTCTTCTTGCAGACGTCGATCACCTTGTTGGACTGGATGGAGATGACGGCCGGAACTCCCGAGTCGAGCCTGAACGCCTTGACGCGCGCGATCCATTGCGCGAGCTCGTCCTTTTCGCCGAAAATGGCGTCGACAAGGTAGCTGTGGCGCCCCATTATATGGAAGATGGATACGACGTGCCCGTTCCCTTTCAGGAACTGCAACAACTCGTCGCTCTCGCCCCAGGTCTGGATGAATACGAGGCCGTGTAATATTCCCTTCTGCATGGTGTCCTCCGCCGTTTGTAATGCGCAAGCATAAGGGCAAAAACGGCGGATGTCAAGTATTATACGGGGGGCACCCGTACCCGTGCCGGTACCCGGTGCAATGGCCCCTACCCGCGTTCCGCCTTTTTCTTCAAATATTCCAGCCACTGATCGATCGATTTGTCGAGAAATTTGGGCATCACGATCCGTAAAAGGAGCACGAGCCAGCCGCCCATGGTCTCCTCGGTGCTCACGATGGTGCCGTCGCCTTTTTTCTTGAAGTACCACTTGTGGAGGGCGCGCGTTCCGGGCGCCCTCCCGCTCCAGATTATCTCCTCGCCCTCGACTACCTTCTCGATCGTGGATTCGATCTGCATGCCGCCGGATTTCCAGCGGAAGACCGATCCGGGCGCGAGTTTGCCTCCGAGGGCTGCCTCGGTGATGCCGGGATGCCAGGACGGCCACCTGTTGATGTCGGCGTGGACGGCCCATACTTTTTTTACGG
>JADFDB010000061.1 GCA_018263175.1 Spirochaetota bacterium | reverse complement strand
GAAGTCCGTTTTCGACGCGCTGAAGGCAAAAGGAGTAACCTCTCCGAAAATGACCTACAAGGGCGTCGGTTCATCGGATCTGCTTCCCGGCGTCGATCCCGATGACGCGCAGCAGCGTCGTGTAACCTTCAAGGTAGTCCCTCAGAAGTAAGCGCGCATTCGTTCGCCTTTATGCGCATAACTTCATGTTCAGGACGGAAGGCGGGGTGGAGTAGCCCCGCCTTTTTTGTTTACGTCTCTTCCGCTGTGACGCCGCATGGAGCGTCTTGATTTATGGAGACGGGAATAGGCACGGTCGTAAAGGTGTTCGGTATGTATTCCACCGTTCTCTTCGAAGGTCGAAGAATTAACTGTGTTTTGCGCGGAAAGATGCGCCGGGCCGAAAGCACGCGGCACTACTCGAGCCCCGTGGCGGTCGGCGATCTCGCCAGGATAGAGATCGACCGCGAGGGTACGGGGGTCATTTCGGAGATACTCCCGCGGAAAAACGCGTTCTCCCGCAAGGAAAAGGGACGCAACAGGAAAGAGGACGTCATAGCGAGCAACCTCGACCGCATCGTCATCATACAATCCTTCGATGATCCACGGCTCAACCTTCGTTTCGTCGACCGCCTGTCGGTGCGGGCACGCAAGGACGGCATTCCGATGCTGCTGTGCATAAACAAGCGCGACCTGGCCGTAAAAGGCGATGTTTCGCATGTTATGGAGTATTACGATAACGCGCCCATCGATCTTGCGCTGGTAAGCGCCAGAACGGGCCGGGGGATCGATGACTTCGGCCGCTTTATCGCGGGCAGCACGTCGCTTTTCGTGGGGTATTCGGGGGTCGGCAAGACCAGTATACTGAACCGACTGTATCCCGACCTCGACCTTCGCGTTTCTGAGATATCCGAAAGCACGGGAAAGGGGCGGCACACCACGACCAATGTCGAGATGATCTATTCCGTGGATGGCACGAGGATCGTCGATACTCCGGGACTGCGTGAGTTCGGGCTGTTCGACATAGAGCCCGAGAGCGCGGGAGACTATTTCTACGAGTTCGGCGATCTGGCGGCGGAGTGCGCCTTTCGACCGTGCAGCCACGATCACGAGCCGGACTGCGGGGTGAAGCGGATGGTCGAAAGTGGACGGATACACGGAGAGCGCTATATCTCCTATCTGAACATTTTACAATCGCTTCGCAAGTCGCGCGAGAGGAAATACCAGTGATCAGTGCGAAGAAAGTTCGCCTGGGTTTCGGCGGAAGGATGGTCCTCGAGGGCGTAAACATGCACGTCCCCGCCGGAGGGCGCACGGCGCTTTTGGGCAAGAACGGCTGCGGCAAATCGGTGCTGCTGAAATGCTTCGCGGGTCTCCTTGCCGGATATGAGGGTGAAATCACCATCGGTGAAAGGGACGCGCGGGAAGCGGCCGGCACAGGCGCTGCGCGCCCTTCAATGGCGTACGTTTTTCAGAAAGGCGGCCTGTTCGACTCGATGAACGTATTCGACAATGTGGCATTCGGCCTCAGGCGAAGGGGCGTTCCTGAGGGCCGGGTCGGAGAGCTCGTTACCGGGGCGCTCGACAGGGTGGGCCTGGCGGGAAGCGAGATGAAGCTCCCCTCCGAGCTTTCGGGCGGCATGCAGAAGCGCGTGGGGCTCGCGCGCGCCATTTGCCTCGATCCGGAGATTATTTTGTACGACGATCCCACGGCGGGGCTCGATCCGATTCTCTCCGATTCAATAGCCGACCTCATTCTGGACATCTCGAAGGCCTCCTCCGCCACCTCGATCGTCGTAACCCACGACCTGAGACTGGTGCGGAAGGTGGCCCGCGATGTGGCATTGTTATACGACGGCCGGATCGTGTTTCAGGGCGGCACGAAGGGGTTTTTCTCGAAGGAAGACGCGTTCGCCCGCCAGTTCATCGACGGCGAAATCGAAGGACCGATTGATATATACTGAGCGGTAGTTTCTTATTGACAATTTTATTTCCCCGCCTTAGCGTGCACACTTTCCGTACCGGCGTACGGTGCGCTCCCGCCGCGGGGAATATCCCGAAACGCGAAAGCGATGCGGCGGATTGCGCCAAAAATAACGGTCTCCGTAAAGGGTATAAGGACCCGGGTAAAGGCGATGAAAACGATGAAGGTTGAAAAAGCGAATCTGGAGTGGAGTGAACTGCCCTTCGGTTATGTCAGGACGGATTTCAATGTACGTTATCATTTTAAAGACGGCAGGTGGTCGGATGCGGAGGTGACCGCCGACGAATTTCTTCCCATGCACATGGCGGCCCCCTGCCTGCACTACGGTCAGGAGGCGTTCGAGGGGCTCAAGATATTCGAAACGGTGGACGGGCGGATCGTCGCATTCCGCGTCGAGGAAAACGCGAAGCGCCTCCAGAGGAGCTCCGAGCGTATATTCACCCCTCTGGTTCCGATCGAGATGTTCCGCGAGGCGATACACAGGGTCGTGAAAGCCAACGCCCGTTTCGTCCCGCCCTACGGAACTGGTGCAAGCCTGTACGCACGTCCTCTCATCCTCGGTACCGGCGCGCGGGTGGGCCTTGGACCCGCGGAGGAATACGTCTTTCTGGTCTTTGTTACGCCCGTCGGCCCCTATTATAAGGGTGGCTTCAAAGCCGTCAAGGCGCTCGTGGTCGAGGAATACGACCGCGCGGCCCCGCATGGGGTCGGCGACTGCAAGGTCGGCGGCAACTACGCGGCCGGTCTGCGCGGCGAGATATACGGTAAACAACAGGGATACCCGGTGGTGTTGTATCTCGACCCCAGAGAAAAGCGTTTCGTCGACGAATTCAGCACGTCGAACTTCATCGCGATAAAGGGGAACAGCTACATAACGCCGGAATCGGAATCAATCCTCCAGAGCGTTACCAACAAAAGCCTCGCGCAGATAGCCGGGGACATGGGAATGAAGGTGGAGCGCAGGCCCGTCGATATAGCCGAAATAGAAAGCTTCGACGAGGTCGGTGCCGTGGGTACGGCGGCGGTCATCACGCCCGTCAATACGATCCATTTCCGCGGCAGGGATTACACCTTCGGCAACGGCGACCAGCCGGGGCCGGTGCTCACAAAGCTGTATGACCGCCTTTCGAAAATTCGGACCGGCGAGGCCGAAGATAAGTTCGGCTGGCTCGATGAGATCACGATCTGATACGGTCCGGGATACCATATATTACCAGGGGGGCGGCGACACCGTCCCCCATTTTATTTTGAATGCACTCCGGCTCCGTTTCCCCATACTGATAATCCAGACGTTAAAATTTACACAAACAGGACTTTAAGTTCAGGTTTCTTCTTGACACCCTTCACCTGAGGGCGTTTGAAGTAAAGATACCGCGATGATCGCTATCATGGCCCGCATAATCGATCGTCGACGATACGCGGTAAATAAAAAGAGAACTCACGAGGTGGCTATGGTTAACTATAAAGATCTGGGACTCGTCAACACCCGCGAGATGTTCAGGGCGGCGGTAAGCGGCGGGTATGCCATTCCCGCATATAATTTCAACAACATGGAGCAACTGCAGGCGATCGTGATAGCGTGCGCACAGACGCGTTCTCCGGTGATCGTCCAGGTTTCGAAGGGCGCACGCGAGTATGCCAACGAAACCCTGCTGCGCTATCTCGCTCTTGGCGCGGTGAAGATGTCGGAAGACATGGGGGAGCGCATTCCCATCGCCCTCCACCTGGACCATGGCGACAGCTATGAGTTGTGCGTATCGTGCATTGAAAACGGTTTTTCCTCGGTGATGATAGACGGCTCGCACCTGCCGTACGAGAAGAACGTGGAGCTTACCACGCGCGTCGTGGAATATGCCCACCGGTATGACGTGACCGTGGAGGGCGAACTCGGAGTGCTCGCCGGTATCGAGGACGAGGTATCGTCGGAGGTGACCCATTATACGAAACCCGAAGAGGTTGAGGATTTCGTTAAAAAGACCGGTGTCGATTCGCTGGCGATCTCGATCGGAACGAGCCACGGGGCCTACAAGTTCAAACCGGGCGCCGGCGTCCCGGAGCTGCGCTTCGACATACTCGAGGAGGTCGAACGGCGCATCCCCGGTTTTCCGATCGTGCTGCACGGCGCATCCTCGGTGGTGCAGGAATACGTTGAGACGATAAACCGGTATGGAGGGAAGATAGAAGACGCCCTCGGCGTGCCGGAGGAGCAGCTTCGCAGGGCGGCGGCCTCGGCCGTGTGCAAGATCAACATCGATTCCGACGGCCGTCTGGCCATGACGGCACGGATACGCGAGGCGCTGGCGAAGGATCCATCAAATTTCGATCCGCGCAAATACCTGGCGCCTGCCCGAACGGAGCTCATAAAGATGATAAAACAGAAGAACACCAGTGTGCTCGGCTCAAGCGGAAAAGCGTAATGCTCAGCAAACCGCAATTCGATCTTGCCATGACCTTTCTCTCCGTGGCCTCGAAGGCGAAGGATGTCGACGAGTATCTGAAAGCCTGCGTTAATGCCATCCAGAACGACCTGTCGCCGCTGTCCACGGCGGGCTATATCTCCATCGAGTCCGAGGAAAAGCTGGTGCTGGTGGGCGAGGCGGGTGGTAATTTCGACCGGCACATAGGAGCCTTTCCCAACTTTTCGCTCATGGTGCGCAGGGCGATCAAGAAGAAGAACGTAATATACCTCCCCGCCTCGGAGGCCGAGGTGCGGGAAGGCCTCGAGGTGATGACGGTACTCGTGCCGCTGATAGGCGGTGATAAAACAATGGGAATGATCGGCGTGGTATTCGACATCGGTGAGCTCGCGCGGCAAAGGCAGAACGTAAATTTCTTCCAGCTCTCGGGCAGGATCATCGGATCGTCGGCGCTCTTCAGGGAGCAGATCGCGGAGTTTCAGGGGATGGAAAAGGTCAACCCCGAGGAGATGCATTCCGAGAAGATCACGAGCCTGGGCGTGCTCGCGTCGAGTGTAGCGCACGAATTCAATAATATTTTTGCCGTGATACAGGGATATGCCGAGCTCATCAACATGCAGAGCCCGGAATCGAAATCGATTCAAAACGCCATCTCGGTCATTGACAGCCAGACCGAGCGGGGGGCCAGGCTCATCGAGAGCCTCAATGTCTTTGTAAAGGGCAGAAACGCGAAACTGCAGTACCATCCGCTGGGCGAGATCATAGGGGAGGTCGTTTCGATACAGAAATCGGTTATCGAAAAGGAAGGGGTTGGGATAATCGTCCGAACAGGGCAGATCCCGAGGGTTCTCGTGGACCGCGAACAGGTCAGGGAGGCGATACTCAACGTACTGCAGAACTCCATTCACACGCTTGATCGCGACGAACCGGGACTCATCGAGATATCCACCGATTTTTTTGACGAGAAGGTCGTTCTGACCATCCGCGACAATGGAAGCGGCATGACACGCGACCAGGTAGACATGGCGATCCATCCCTTTATGGGCGGATCGAGCCTCGCGGACGGAGTGGACGGTTACGGAGGGAAAGAGGCCACGGGGTTGTGGCTTGCCGTGGCCTACGGCATCATGCAGAGCCACGGAGGCATGCTCACCATCACGAGCGAGCAGGACTGCGGCAAGGAGATATGCATGGTATTCCCCCGCACCGAACTGGGCGACGAAAAGGGAGCCCGGTACGAACAGAGCGAAGTGGTGTTCTTCGGTGACACGCGCATACTGATCGTCGACGACGAGGACCCCATACGCGAGTTCCTCTCGAGGGCGTTTGACGCCGCGGGCTACCAGGTTATCGCCGTATCGAACGGAGAGGAGGCCGTCGAGATGTGCGGTTTCGAGGATATCGATATCGTGTTTCTTGATTACCTCATGCCGGGCATGAAGGGGGACAGGGTGTTCGAGATGGTTAAGAAGGTAAGCCCCTCGACCGACATCGTCTTCATCACCGGGGTCGATGAGATCCCCGGCATCAACAGGCTGCTCGACCAGGGGCTGGCCTATATCCTGAAAAAGCCGTTTAAGATAGATAAAATACTAAAAGTGACCAATGACCTGATTTACAAAAGAATAAATCACCATCGCATATAGCACTACTCCGATTTAACCACCCGCTCGGCCTGCAGCGCGAGATACTGGACCAGCATCTTTTCGGAGATGAAGCCGAGATTGACGAGAATAATGCCCATGAGTCCGCCTTCCTTTTTCTGCGTTTCAAGGGCCTTGTCGAGCTGTTCGCGGGATATTTCACCGTTTTCGAGCAGCATTTCTCCCAGCAGCGGCTTTGCCATTGTTTTCCTCCAGGTTGTTTTCTTACAGAAGTCGTTTAACGGCGTTCTTCCAGAGGTTTCTCTGGGCCGACCGTTCTTTTTCGGAATATCGGGGTATGTAGCGCGTAACGATGCGGTTCTGTTTGGCGACCTCGTCGATCGAGTTGTACAGCCGGGCCGTAAGGCCCGCGAGGTACGCGGCCCCGAGGGCGGTCGACTCGATCACCTCGGGAAGGAGTACCGGTATGCCGAGTATATCGGCCTGAAACTGCATGACGTACGGTCCCCGTGTCGCCCCGCCGTCCACGCGAAGCTCGTGGATGGTTTTCCCGGAGTCCTGCTGCATGACCTCGATTACGTCCATGGACTGGAACGCAATGGAGCGCAGCGCGGCTCGTATTATCTGCTCGCGCGTTGTGTCGCGGGTGAGACCGAAGATGGCCCCGCGCGCGTCCATCTTCCAGTACGGGGCGCCGAGGCCCACGAAGGCGGGGATCATCACCACTTCGTCGTCCTTCTCGAAGGAGAGGGCGAGCTTGTCGGAATCCGAACTCTGGTCGAAGAATTTCATGTAATCGCGAAGCCACTGCACCACCGCCCCCGCCACGAAGACCGAGCCCTCGAAGGCATATACCGGCTTGCCGTGTGCGTCGCAGGCGATGGTGGTGAGGAGGCCTTTGTTCGAAAGGATGAAGGAATGGCCGGTGTTCAGCAGCATAAAACAGCCGGTGCCGTAGGTGTTCTTGATTGTCCCCTCAAAAACGCAGTTCTGGCCGACCATGGCGGCCTGCTGGTCGCCGGCTATGCCGCCGATCGGCACTCCGTCGGGAATACCGGGGGCGCCGAGCGTTTCTCCGAAGAACGAGGACGAATCGCGTACTTCGGGCAGAATGTTCATGGGGATGGTGAGCGCTTCGAGCAATTCACGGTCCCAGCGTTTTTCGACGATATTGAAGATAAGCGTACGGGAGGCGTTGGTGTAATCGGTCTTGTGCGATTTGCCAGCGGTGAGCTTCCAGAGTATCCAGGTGTCGATGGTGCCGAAGAGGAGTTTGCCTGATTTGGCAAGCTCCCTCGCGCCGGAAACGTTGTCGAGCATCCACTTGATCTTGGTCCCGGCAAAATAGGCGTCCAGAAGAAGGCCCGTTTTTTTCTTGAATGTTTCTTCGAGGCCTTTGCTCTTTAAATCGTTGCAGATGTCGGCCGTTCTCCGGCACTGCCACACTATGGCATTGTAAACCGGCTTTCCGTTGTCTTTGTTCCAGAGGACTGCCGTCTCGCGCTGGTTGGTGATGCCGATGGTAAGCGCGTCGGCAGGATCGAGCCCGCCCTTGCCGATGGCCTCGGGGATAAGGGCCGTTATCGATGCCCAGATTTCCTCGGGATCGTGCTCGACCCATCCGGGGCGCGGAAAGTGCTGGGTGAATTCACTGTAAGCGCTCGAAATGGGATAACCGGCCTCATCGAAGCAGAAGACGCGGTTTCCGGTTGTGCCAAGATCGAGAGCTATGATAAACTTCTTCCCCATGCGCGAACCCCGAGAATGTCTAAATTGTTAATAGAGTTGTTGCGTAACAGAACAATAAGGGCGATTCTCACCACCGCAGGCGGGGGAAAGCCCGGCATTGCTGAGATCGCAGCAAGTCTATTGGAATCAAAGTGCCATGAAAGCATAACGATTTTTAGGATCATGTCAATTAAAATTAACGGCACGATGCCGAAAAATAAAATAGCGTTGCTCGGATATCAGCACGATTCGGAATATTCCGATCCGGACATGGACGATGATGTGTGACCGGTAAACGGCGGGGAGGCTGGATGAACGGCGTGAAGGATGTTTTTAAGGATGATGCGACCTTTTTCATCGCGGAGATCGGCATTAATCATAACGGGGACCGTGCCGAGGCGTTTTCAATGATCGAAGCGGCCGCGCGTGCGGGGGCCGATGCCGTTAAATTTCAGACCTTCGTTCCGGAGGAGATGTATTCGCGCTACACGAACTCGATGCTGCGTGGCGACGCTCAGCTCGTGCCGGATACCGCGCAGATCGACTTTTTCAGGCGCTTTGTGCTCGGCGAGCACGACTATCACGCGCTTAAAAAAGCGGCCGAGGTGCTTGGCCTGATCTTTTTCTCCTCGGCATTCGACATCCCCTCCCTCGAAATGCTCGAACGGGTGGGCGTCCCGCTTTATAAGCTCGCCTCTTCGGAGGTAACGAACACGCCGCTGCTCGAGCGTGTGGCCGCAACCGGCAAACCGGTGATCATGTCAACGGGAATATGCACCGCCGGGGAGATAGAGCGGGCCATCGGCACACTGCGTGAAGGGGGTACGGGCGATATTATCCTGCTCCACTGTGTCGCGTTGTATCCACTTCCGCCCGAAAAGGCCAACCTCTCGCGGATATGCTCGCTGCGCGGACGATTCGGCCTTCCGGTGGGCTTTTCGGACCACGCGCCGGACGGCACGGGCTGCGCCCTCGCCGCGATGCTCGGCGCGCGCGTCTTCGAGAAGCACTTCATACATGAAGAGGGCTGCGACTGCCCGGACGCGGCGGTGTCGCTGTCCCCGGAAAAGTTTCGCAGAATGCGGACGGATGTCGAGGCCGCTCTGACGATGCTCGGGGACGGCCGCATCGATTTCGACTTTTCGGAAAAAGAGGTTGCAAATTCGGCGCGCAGAAGCCTCTTTAGCAGAAGACCTCTTCGCGCCGGAGAGGTGCTGGGCGGGGACGCGGTCGCACTCAGACGTCCCGGCGTGGGATTGCCGGTTGCGGATATGGAGCGGGTCGTGGGCCGCGCGTGCCGGCGGGACATCCCGGAAGACTTCCCCCTGCGCCTGGAAGATTTCGAATAAAGGACATTGATCGAGTGATGAACAAGAAATGGGCGTTGATGCCGGTGGTACTGCTGTTCGCGGGAGGATGCGCGCTTCTGCCCGTCAGGGACGATTCGATGTTTTCGCCGGCGGAAAAAAAGATCATCGAAAAAACGACCGAAGCGCTCGATTACGGCTATGGGTACGACGAGGACGTAAAGCTCGACTATATCCACTCCTATGCATTCAGCGAGACGAACATGCCGGCACGGGAGAAGGCGCTCGCGGCGGCCCTCAGAGACTACAGTCCGGGCGATATTATGCATTTTTATGGAAAAATATATCGCCTCGGGAAGATAATGCGCCACAGGGTGGCCGACTACGAGAAGGATAAAGATTGGAAGCAGTATACCTATATCAAAAATTATCTGCTCCCTCCGCTTCAAACCTACATCGGGCATATTCGTAAGCAGCTGCTTGCGAGGGATCCGTCAATAGAGCAGAAACTGCCCGCCCTCCACGCTTCAATTGAAAAAGCCATCGATGCTTATTTCTATGAACTGAAAATGGAAGAGCTGCGCGACCAGTGGCGCATATAAAAAAATCCCCATGTCGCCATGGGGATGTGCTTGAAGTATATCAGCCGGCATCAGCCTGCCTGATATTAGCACTCATTAGCATGGAGTGCTAATATATTATAGCGAATTTTTGGATGCTCGGCAAGCACTTTTTCCGACCATGGCCGCGTCATCAAAGAACGATTTCAATAGCTTTGTTGCATAGCCAGGAAGTTTATCGGATTCTCCCCGCCGCAGACGGAGAGAATCCGATAAACACAAGTTCTACGAAATTTTCTGCGCTACCTTTTTCCTTTAAGCCATATCATTTTCCTTGACAAAACCCACTGGTCGTATTACATTGTATACATGATATTGTATGAAAAGGCGGTTCAAAAGGCTGTTAGAAAAGGCGATATCCCAAAACGAATAATTGAACTATTTCATAATGCTTTTTTATCACTGGATTTAACCAGGGATCTTAATCTATTTGATATCAAAAAAATTAAAGGTAATTATAAAAGAGACTATTTTAGATTACGTAAGGGTAAATTCCGGGCAATATTTTACATTGATAATAACGACTTTTATATTGTATATATTGGAAAACGAGAGGAGGTGTATGACCTATGGCGGTAACTTCGGTAAGATTTAATGCTAAAGAAGAAAAAGTATTAAAAATATTAAAGGATTATTATAATTGTGATACTTCAACTCTTCTTAAAAAATCCTTATGGGATTTATATGAAGACATTAAAGACAAAGAATTAATTGATGACTTTGAAAAACGTGAAAAGTCTTCAAAAACAAAATTTGTTCAAATACATGATTTGATGGCATAACACGCGGAAAAGTCAGTAGAACTAATCAGGCCGTCCTGGTCGGGAGTCTTTGCACTGGAGGGAACGTCCCGCCTTCCCTTGTTGTTCCGCGAACCATACGCCGCTCCTTTGAAAGATTACGGCACAAACCCCAATTGCGCCGAAACCTGGCTCGAGGTGTAGCGGACGGCGCTGATCATCTTTTCGCGCTGTTTTCGAATGTTTTCCGCCTTGCCGGTGATGACGAAACCGGCGACGGTCTGACCCGTGTAGTTGAAGATCGGTCCGCCTATGCCCGCAAGACCCACGATGGATTCTTCGCTGTCAAACGCGATGCCTTCACGTTTAACCCGGTCGAGCTCCACCATGAAGCGCTCGCGATCGTCGATGGAATTGGCCGTTAGTTTCTCGAAGGGGTAGTTTTGCAGGATGGCGTTTCGTTCGTCGGCCGGCATGTGGGCAAAGAGGATCTTGCCGATGCAGGTGGTGTGGACGGGAATTACCGATCCGGCCTGGGGGAAGACCATAAAGCGGTTCTCCGGCTCGACCCTGAGCACGACGATCACCCTGTCGCCCGCGAGCATGCCGACGTTTACCGGCTCCATGAATTGAAAGCACAGGCGTTCCATCCACGCGCGCGCGATGATTACGAGGTCCATGTTGGTGGCGTACTTCATTCCGAGCTGGAAGAGTGCGGGTCCGAGGCGGTATTTGGACGTGATGTGGTCCTTTTCAAGGAACTTGAGCGCTTCGAGGGTCTGTACGATGCTCGAAATCGTGGTTTTGGGCAGCGAGAGTCTGACGGCGAAATCCGTGATGCCCATTGTCCGTTTTTCCTGGATGAAGATACCGAGTATGTCCGTTGCCCTCTTGATGGATTGGATGAGGCGTCGCTGTTTCATCATGGCGAAGGTCCTTCCGCTTGCGGCCGGAATTATTTTTATTTTAATACGCTTATATTATTGACATATTATCGGATAGCGCTATTAATAGAACATTGTACGATAATGTCGTACAATGTCAAGTGCGAAATTTCGTCACCGCATGATGGCCGGAAGGCTTCGCCCGGCACCGGTGCGGTCGGCGTCCTCGTTATCCCATACGACAGGGTGAGAATGCATGAATACGATCCGGCAGTTTCACGACGTAATCAACGACAGCAACGGATATGCGCGAAGGCTTAAAAAGGATTCGGGAAAGAAGCTCCTCGGCTATTTTTGCTCGTATACGCCCGAGGAGATCATCCACGCCGCGGGGATTCATCCCTTACGACTTTTCGGCACCCGCTCGGCCATCGCCCACGCGGACGCCCACCTGCAGGCCTATAGCTGCTCGCTGGTGCGCGGCGTGCTCGAGGAGGCGCTCGCCGGAAGGCTCGAGTTCCTCGACGGCGCGGTGTTTCCCCATACCTGCGATTCGATTCAGCGGCTCTCGGACATCTGGCGCCTGAATCTGAAATTCAGTTTCCACGCCGACGTGGTGCTGCCGGTCAAGCTTAATACGGCGAGCGCCAGGGAGTACATGGCGGACGTACTGCGCAAGTTCCGCCGCGAGATCGAAGAGGGCCTTGGCCTCGGCATCACCGATGCGCAGCTTTCGAATTCGATAAAGACTTTTAATAAAATAAAACGCGCGCTCGGGAAGATATATCGTCTGAGAAGCGACGACCCCGGCCTGATCGCGGGATCCGATGTCTACGCCCTGGTGAAAAGTGCAATGATCATGGACCGCGAAGAGGCCGCGGAGAAATTGACCGCCTTCGCCGCGGAGCTCGAGAAGGCAAAGCCGGGGCAGAAGGCTTCGGGGAAGCGCATCGTCGTGAGCGGCGGTCTCTGTGATCATGCGGACATCTACTCGATAATCGAGAAATCGGGCGGAGCGGTGGTATGGGACGACCTGTGTACCGGCTCCCGCTATTTCGAGGGCCTCGTGTCCGAGGAAGGGGACCCCATAGAGGCGCTCGCCAACCGGTACACCGACCGCGTCGTGTGTCCCGCAAAGCACTCATCCATCACGGCGAGGGGAGACAATATCGTCGGCATCGCAAAGGAGCACCGCGCCTCGGGTGTGATATTTCTGCTGCTGAAGTTCTGCGATCCGCACTCCTTCGACTATCCGTACATGAAGGAGATGCTGGACCGCGAGGGCGTGCCGAGTATGCTGATGGAAATAGAACAGGACCTTCCATCCGAGGGGCAGCTCTCAACGCGCTTCGAGGCTTTTATCGAGATGCTGCGATAGGCGAAGACCGCGGCCGTCATTGCGCGGCCAAACGGACGTCGTTCGATACCAATCGAGGAGAAAAATCATGCCGGAAGAACAGATAAAAAAGGACCCCGAGAAGGAAAAGATGAAGGTCAAATCCATCAAGAAGATGAAGGAGATAATGACCGCGTACTATATAGACGCCAAGACGGCGACGCAGAACGGGAAAAAAATCGGCTGGATCACGAGCGGCGGGCCCGTCGAGCCCATCATTGCCATGGACGCAATCCCGGTGTACCCCGAGAACCACGGCGCCATGATCGGCGCCTCGAAGATGGGGGTGGATCTCTGCGAGAAGGCCGAGGACATGGGATATTGCCGCGACCTCTGTTCGTATGCACGTTCGGACATTGCCGCCTCCCCGGTGAACGGCGGTCCGATAGGAGGCCTCCCCGCTCCCGATTTCCTGGTGTGCTGCAACAACATCTGCGGCACGGTGCTTAAATGGTACGAGGTGCAGGCCCGTTACTACAAGGTGCCGCTGTTTATCTTCGACACGCCGTTTTGTCATACGGAGTTTTCGAGCGAAGCGAGGAAGTACGTCCGCAGGCAGATCGAGGAGTATATAAAATTTCTCGAAGAGGTGTGCGGCAAGAAGTTCGACGTGGACAAGATGAAGGAGGTCGGCAGACTTTCCCTTCAGGGCCAGCGCCTGTGGCAGGAGGTGCTCGACACGGCGATGAACAAGCCGGCACCGATGTCGGCCTTCGACGCGTTTTTTCACCTGGCGCTCATCGTGACCCTCCGCGGGACCCAGACGGCGGTGGACTATTATACGATGCTTCTTGCGGAGATGAAGGATCGTGCGGCGCAGAAAATCGGCGCCGTTCCGAACGAACGCTACCGTCTGCTGTGGGACAACCTGCCGATATGGTTCAAGACCAAGTGGCTCTCCGAAAAGTTCGCCTCGTACGACGCCTGCCTGGTCGCCGACACCTACACCTCGGCGTGGTGCGGAACGCTCGAGTATCTCGACGAAAACGATTTTCTAGGCTCCATGGTCGAGGGCTACACCCGCATCTACCTGAACATCGGCGTGGACGAGATGCTCAAGATCATCAAGAAGATGATAAAAAAGTACGACGTGGACGGCATCGTGATGCATTCGAACCGAAGCTGCAAGCCGTACTCGCTGGGCCAGTACGACATCATGAAGACCCTGCAGCGTGATATGGGCCTGCCGAGCCTCATGATCGAGGCCGACATGGTTGACGAGCGCGCCTGGAGTGAAAGCCAGATCGAAACGCGCATC